>JAABTE010000314.1 GCA_011390035.1 Desulfobacteraceae bacterium
GCCGGCTCATTGATGAAAACGCCGCGGCCGCCGAGGAATCCGCCGCCACCGCCGAGGAGCTGGAGGCCCAGGCCCGGGGGCTGCTTGCCCAGGCCCGGACACTGGCCCTTCTGGTGCGGGGGGAGGGGGCGCGGAACGGCCGGCGGACAAGGCCCCAAAGACAGGCCCTTCTTGAGACATGACGGGAGAGCCGACTGGCAAACGAAGTTCAATCTACAGGCAACCGTCCCGCCGAATACAGGATTTGACGGATTGGCCTGATAACGGGCCGGGGATATTCTTCAGGTAAGGCAAGCTTGCGATCATGGAACGAAAAGCTTGCAATAACGCCTCAGCCATAAAGGAGATTTGCCATGAACCGACCCATTCATTCCCCCATCATTATCGCTTTCGTCATCGCCATGTTCGCGGCCCTGGCCCTCGCCATGGCCGGCCCGGCCGGCGCCGCCGGCGAAAAGTCGGATGTGTGGATGGAGGCCCAGCTATCCACCACCTACGCCCTTAACGAACACCTCAACCCCTTCAACATCAACGTGGATGTCACCAACGGCGTCGTCATTCTCACCGGCGAGGTGGAGAGCGACGTGGACCGGGACCTGGCGGGCCAGATCGCCCAGGGCATGGAGGGCATCAGCCAGGTGCGCAACAACCTGACCGTGGCCCCCCAGGCGCCGACGGTCCGCAGCGAGGAGAACGCAACCTTTATGAGCCGGGTTAACGACGCCACCATCTCGGCCAAGGTCAAGTCGAACCTCCTGTGGAACCGCAACACCAGCGGGCTAAAAATCGACGTGGACACCAGCGGGGGCGTGGTGACGCTCACCGGCGTGGTGGAATCCGAGGTTCGGCGGGCGCTGTCCATCCGGCTGGCGGAGAACACGAGTGGCGTTCGGCGGGTGGTGGACAGGCTCGTGGTGGGAAGTGAAGCCGAAAAGGACGAGGGGATAGGCGAGAAGATGGGCGCTGCGGCGCGCAAGGCCGGCCAGGCCGCCACCGACACCTGGATCACCTCGAAGGTGAAAACCGTTCTGCTGTTCAACAAGCGGGCGGACGGCACCGACATCAACGTGACCACGAACGACGGAGTGGTGACGCTGGAGGGGGTTGTCTCGTCCCCCGGCCAGGCCGACTACATCGGCGATGTGGTGAAGGACGTGGTGAACGTCAATTCAGTGGACAACCGGCTCAAGATTGCCCGCGGCGTCGCCGAAATGTAACCGGACTCAACCCATCAACCCAATGGCCCCTCCCATCCGGCGGGGCCATGATTTCGAAAGGGGGCCTTATCATGGCCGATATCATTCGCATCATTTTGTCAGTCATCATCCCGCCGCTGGGTGTTTTCTTACAGGTGGGACTCGGAAAGCATTTCTGGATCAATATCATCCTGACCCTGCTGGGGTACATACCCGGTTTGATTCACGCCATATGGATCATCGCCAGAACCAAATGATCCGAAAAGCGGGCAGCGAACCAAAAGATGGATGAAAGAGGACGATATGAAAAAGACCGTAAAGGATATGGCGGTTGACGACAGGCGGGTGCTGGTGAGAAACGACTTCAATGTTCCCATCGACGGCGGCCGGGTGGCCGACGACACCCGCATGCGCGCCGCCCTGCCCACCCTGCGATACCTGATCGAGCGCGGGGCCAGGGTGGTCTGCTGCTCGCACCTGGGCCGGCCCGGCGGGAAGGTCGTGGACGCCCTGCGGATGGACCCGGTGGCGGACCGCCTGTCCGAGCTGCTCGATATGAAGGTGGCCAAGGTGGACGACTGCGTCGGCATCGCCGTGGAAAAGGCCCGGCAGGACGTGGGCCCCGGACAGATCCTGATGCTGGAAAACACCCGCTTTCATCCGGAGGAGAAGAAGAACGAATCGGCCTTTGCAGCGAGCCTTGCCATGGGGATGGACCTTTTCGTCAACGATGCCTTTGGCGCGGCCCACCGGGCACACGCTTCCACAGAGGGCGTGGCCCGCCACCTGCCGGCCGCCGCCGGCCTTCTGATGGACGCGGAGCTGACCGCCCTGAGCAGATTCCGTGAAAATCCGGCCCGGCCCCTGGCGGCGGTCTTCGGCGGCGCCAAGATCTCCGACAAGATCGACCTGGTGGAGCGGTTTCTGGAAAAGGCCGAGGTTTTGATGATCGGCGGCGCCATGGCCAACACCTTTTTCAAGGCCATGGGCCGCGAGGTGGGCGACAGCCTGGTGGAATCCGACGGGCTGGAAGCGGCCCGAAAGATCCTGGACAAGGCCGGCGACCGGCTGATGCTGCCCGTTGACGTGGTCGTGGCAAAGGACCCGGACCAGGCAGATGGCAGGCGCGTGTCGGCGCCGGACGGGGTGAAATCGGGCGAGCGGATTCTGGACATCGGCCCGAAGACCATCGAGCGGTTCGGGGACCGGCTGCGCCAATGCCGGGCCGTGATATGGAACGGCCCCATGGGCCTGTTTGAAAAGCCGCCCTTCGACCGGGGCACCAATGCAATGGCCGTGACCCTGGCGGAGCTGGACGCGGACACCTGCGTGGGCGGCGGCGATTCCGCCGCCGCGGTCAACCGGGCCGGCATGGCCGAGCGCATGTCCCACGTCTCCACAGGCGGCGGGGCCTTCCTTGAGTTCATGGCGGGCCAGACCCTGCCGTGCGTGGCGGCCCTGGCGAATAAATAAAACGGGGATGCGTCCCCCCCGGCTTTCGGGCTGGAAAGCCTTTGACGGTGGTCTTGCATTTGAATGGAGCGTCTCATGGATTTTGATATGATGCGAAAACTGGCAAAGCCGGCGGACACGAAGATCCTTCTGCTGGTGATGGACGGCCTGGGCGGACTGCCCAGGGACGCGGAGGATTTCACCGCCCTTGAAAAGGCGCGGACCCCCAACCTGGACAGCCTGGCCGCGGACGGCATCTGCGGCCTGCACGAGCCGGTGGGGCCGGGCATCACGCCCGGCAGCGGCCCGGCGCACCTGGCCCTGTTCGGATACGATCCGCTTCGGTACCAGGTGGGCCGTGGCGTCCTGTCCGCCCTGGGGGTGGGGTTTGACCTGAGGGAGACGGACGTGGCGGCCCGGGGCAATTTCTGCTCCGTGGACGATCAAGGGCTGGTGACGGACCGGCGCGCGGGCCGCATCGACTCCTCGGTGGGCGAGAAGCTGTGCGAGAAGCTGGACCGGATAACGGCGCCGGATGTGGAGTTT
>JAABTE010000315.1 GCA_011390035.1 Desulfobacteraceae bacterium
GATCACCCCCGTGGAGCAGTAGGCGCAGGCCATGGCGCACCCCCTTCGGGTTTGAAAGGGCATGAAGATCTCGGCTCCCTCCGGGGCGTCGGCCGGCCGGGGCAGCAGGGCCGGATCGGGCTGGGGGAAATCATCCAGCGTTCGGCGGCCATCCGGCGGCGCCGGCCGGTGGAAGCCGCCCGCCCCCCGGGGCAGATACAGGCCGGGAATGTCGGACATGGGCGCTTTTTTCCCCAGTCGCTCCAGCAGCAGGGGAAAGGCCGCCTCACCCTCGCCGGCAATGCCCATGTCCGCCCCAAGATAATCGAGGGCATCCTGGGGAAAGATGCTGTATCCCGCCCCGCCCAGCGCGATGGGCGCGTCCGTTCCGGCCCGGATGGCCGCGATCACCGGCCGCGCCTTCTCCAGAAGAAACAGGGGGCGATCCATGACCTGGTCATCAATGTTGCGCACGGACACGCCCACCACGTCCGGCCGGGAATCGGCCAGCGCGGCGGCGACACGGCCCTGAACATCCTGTCCGTTCATAAGGTTCAGCATGGACACGGCGTGACCGGCCCGCCGGGTGGCCTCGGCCACGCAGGCCATTCCAAGGGGAAGCACCGGCATGTTGATCTGCTCGGTGTTGGCGGAAATCAGCAGGATGTTCATCGCGGGCCTCCTTCTGAAATTACTGGGCTATTGCGCCTGGTTTTTAAATCAGATATCCCGAGCTTTCCGCCCGCCCCATGGCCGCCACCCGCAGCCTTTCAACGCCCTCCGGACGGGCAGCCATCACCTCCACCGTCGCGCCGGGAGCGGTCTTGCTGTAGCCGGCGGTGATCGCCGCGGCCTTTGCGATTCCCCCGGCGGACCCGCCCCCCGGCACCAGCCCCACCGGGCCGGGAATGTCCGCCATCCACAGCAGCCAGTCGCGCTGGGGATCATAATACTTCAGAATGCTTTCGTTGTCATCATTTGTCCGCCCCACGATCAGCTTGGTCCCGTCATCCAGCCGCAGGTGCCGGCCGTGCCGGAGCAGATGCAGGTCCGCCGCGGGGTATTCCGACTGGTGGCCGAACAGATCCCGCAGGCGGCTTGAAAAGCCGGCGTCCGTGAGCAGGCAGCCGCCCGCGGGGGCCGGGTAATCGGTGATGCCGTATTGCCCGGCCAGGGCGATCTGGGGCTTGCGCGAGCGGCCGGCCAGGTCCAGCAGGCGCCCGCGATCCACCCAGCCCTCCCGCTCCGGGACCGTTTCGGGCAGCTTCCTTGCAGACAGGGGCCGCAGGATGTAGCCCTCCCGACCGGAGCGCTTCTCCACATAACGCAGGGAGAGCCGCGTCTGGGACATGGGGCGCTGGGCCAGAACCTCGCCGGAGAAAAGAAAATGGAAGCCCTCCCGATCCATCGCATCGCCGGCCAGGCGAAACATCAGCGCATGACAATCCATGCAGGGGTTCATATGCTGGCCATAGCCGCAGCGCGGATTTTTGAGCATTTCCATGTAAACCGGCGTGATGTCGGCCACCCGGAGGGGCACGCCGGTCATTTCGGCGGCCCTCCGGGCCTTTTCCGATGAAAAAAACGGGGTTTCAAAGCTGATCCACTCCACGCCCACCCCCTGGTCCCGCAACACCAGCGCCGACAGAATGCTGTCCAGGCCGCCGGAGCAAAGCCCCAGCGCCCGGACCCGCGCTTCCGTTTCCGTCATGCCGCCCTTTCCTCCTGCATGTCAGGATTGAAAATCGATGAAGGGGTCCGTTTCCACATAGCCCTCCTCCTCGTCATCGGCGCCGTCTCCCGATTTGTCTCCGGCCCAGGCGTAGGCGGTGATGGCCTCGGGATCGCCGTCGGGCAGGGAGAAGCTGACCGATTCGGGGAACTCGCCCTCGGAGCTTTGAAAACGGGTGATGATGGGCGTTTTGGGAAATTCGAGGATTTCCATGATATCCTCCACATAGACCGCCAGCACCTCGGCGAACATCTCGCCCTTCTCCTTTACCTTAATGATGTGCTCCCGGAACTGGTTCAGCGCCTCTTCCGGCCCCTCTGCGGCAACCGCGCAGGTAAAATAGCCGTGGCGCGGCTCGCCCTCTGTTCCCAGTTCGTCAAAAGAAAAATGGCCTAAATAATTCATGAAGACTCCTTTGTCATATTGATGTTGACTTCCGAATACCCCATAAGCTATTAATAGCGTTTGTACTGAATTTTTGTCAAACCCTATTTGGATGTACGCGCAAAGAGCAAGGATTTTTTTTATGATTCAGTTGATCAGGGGCTTCAAAGACATCGCGCCGGAAGAGATCGGGCCTTGGCAGCGCATCGAGCGGGTGGCCCGCCGGCTGCTGGAGGACTTCGGGTACGGCGAGATCCGCGTGCCCATCATGGAGCGCACGGAGCTTTTTGCCAGAAGCATCGGGGAAGACACCGATATCGTTGAAAAAGAGATGTACACCTTCGCCGACCGGGGGGGCGACATGCTCACCCTGCGGCCCGAGGCCACGGCCTCCATCGTTCGCGCCTATATCCAACATAAGATGCACGCGGCCGATCCGGTCAGAAAATTTTACACCATCGGCCCCATGTTCCGCAGGGAGCGCCCCCAGAAGGGCCGGTACCGCCAGTTTTACCAGATCGACGCGGAGATCTTCGGCGTGGCATCGGCCCACGCGGACGCGGAGCTGATCTACCTGCTCACCCTGCTCTTCCAGCGGCTGGGGGTAACGGATGTAAAGGCCCATGTAAACTCCCTGGGCTGCCCGGCCTGCCGGCCCGATTTCAAGGCGGCGCTGCTCGATTTTCTGGCGGACAAAACCGAAGCCCTGTGCGCCGACTGCCGCCGCCGGAGCGATAAGAACCCCCTGCGGACCCTGGACTGCAAAGTGCCGGCCTGCCGGGAGGCGGTGACCGGGGCGCCCTCCCTGCTGGATCACCTGTGCCCCGAATGCGCGGCGCATTTCGATACGCTCCAAAAGGCGCTGACCGGGCTCGGGGTCGATTTCGCCGTGGACAAGCGCCTGGTGCGGGGGCTGGATTATTACACCCGGTCCACCTTCGAGATCCTCACCGGGTCTTTGGGGGCCCAGAGCGCCGTGGCCGGCGGCGGGCGGTATGACGGGCTCATAGAAACCCTGGGCGGTCCGGCCATGCCGGCCACCGGCTTTGCCATCGGATTCGACCGGCTGGTTGAGCTGGCGCCACCTG
>JAABTE010000316.1 GCA_011390035.1 Desulfobacteraceae bacterium
CCTGGAGCCGGAACTGCGAGACAGGGTGAGAGCCATGATCGCCCGGGCCGAGCATCCCCGGGAGCAGGCGGTGGACGTGATGCTGGCGATCCAGGAACAGTTGGGCCACATGAGCGACGCGGCCATGGCCGCCGCCGCCGGTCTTCTGGGCATGACCGCCGTGGAGCTGGAGGAGCTGGCCACCTTTTACAACATGATCTTCCGTGAGCCGGTGGGCCGCTATGTGATCCATGTGTGCGACAGCGCCGTGTGCTGGATGGAGGGCCACGAGTCGGTGATCGCGCACCTGGAAAAGCGCCTGGGCATCCGGCTGGGAGAGACCACGCCGGACGGGCTGTTCACCCTGCTGCCCGTGTGCTGCATCGGTTATTGCGACCGGGCGCCGGCCATGCTGGTGAACCGGGAGGCCCACGGCCCCCTGACGCCGGCGGGCATCGACGAGATCCTGGACCGGCTCCGCCGGGAGGCCGCGGAGGGCCGGGAGGCCGCGGAGGGTCGGGAGGACCGGCTCGTCCGGGAGGGCGGCCGGGGCGCCGGCGAAAGGAAGGCGCCATGACAAACGGCCCCGTTCTGCTGAAGGATCGAAAGCCGGACAGCATCCTCACCCTCAAGGAGTACCGGAAAAAGGGCGGATACAAGGCCCTGGCCGACGTGCTGAAAAACGACAGCCCCAAGGACGTGCGGACCAAAATCGAGGCCGCGGACCTTAAAGGAAGGGGGGGCGCCGGATTCCCCGCCGGCAAGAAATGGATCAGCGTGCCCGAAAACGCCCCCCACCCCCGCTACCTTATCGCCAACACCGACGAGATGGAGCCGGGCACCTTCAAGGATCGGGTGCTGATCCTCGCCAATCCCCACGCCCTGATAGAGGGGATGATCATCGCCGCCTACGCCGTGTCGGCCAGCAAGGGCTTTGTCTTCATCCGCCCCGGCTACGAGCTGGTGGCGCGGATACTGGAGCGGGAGATCGGCCTGGTTCGGGAGGCGGGATTTCTGGGCGGCAATATCCGGCGCAGCGGCTTTTCCTTCGATATCGAGGTGCATCGCAGCGGCGGGCGCTACATCTGCGGCGAGGCCACGGCCCTGATCAACGCCATCATGGGCAAGCGGCCCAATCCCTTCCGGCCTCCGCCGTATCCCACGGTCAAGGGGCTGTGGGGCAAGCCGACGGTGGTGAACAACACCGAGACCCTGGCCTTCGTGCCCTACATCATCCAAAACGGGGCCGAATGGTTCCGGAAACTGGCCCTTACCGAGACCTGCTCGGGCACCAAGCTGTTCGCCGTGAGCGGGCGGGTGGCAAGGCCCGGCTGCTACGAGCTGCCCCTGGGCATCCGCCTTTCGGAGATCATCGAAAACCACGCCGGCGGCATGCGGGAGGGCAGCCAATTCAAGGCCTGCCTGCCCGGCGGCGCCTCCACCCGGTATCTGACCGAGGAACACTACAACATCCGGATGGATTTCGACACCCTGGCCAAGGCCGGCCACCGGCTGGGCACGGCGGCGGTGATCGTCTTCGATCAGACCATCTGCATGGTGGGCGCAACACTCAACCTCACACGGTTTTTCATGCGGGAATCCTGCGGCTGGTGTACCCCCTGCCGGGACGGGCTGCCCTACATACACGAGCTGCTGTCGCGCATCGAAAATGGCCAGGGGACGGTCGAACACGTCGAGATGATCAAAAAAATGGCCGGCCAGCTCAACCACGCCTACTGCGCCTTTGCCCCCGGCGCGGCCGGCCCCATTGAAAGCCTCATCACCTTCTTCGAGGCGGAGGTGATGGATCACATCCACGGCAGGCGATGCCCGTTCAGGCGCTGAAGCGATGACTGTTTACGCAATAATGGGAGGATCATGCCCCGTCTGACCATAGACAACAGGGAAATCACGGTTCCGGAAGGAACGCGGGTCATCGACGCGGCCGAGCGGCTGGGCATCATGATCCCCCGTTTCTGCTACCACAAGGCGCTTGGCGGCGTCGGGGCCTGCCGGCTGTGCGCGGTCAAGTTCCTGGAAGGGCCGGTCAAGGGCATCCAGATGAGCTGCATGGTGGACGCAGCCGACGGCATGAAGGTCTCCACCACCGATCCGGAGGCCATGGATTTCCGCCGCTTCGTCATCGAATGCCTGATGATCAACCATCCCCACGACTGCCCCGTGTGCGACGAGGGCGGCCACTGCCTGCTCCAGGACGAGACGGTCTCCGCCGGGCAGGTGTCGCGTCGGTATCCGGGCCTCAAGCGCACCTTCCGCAATCAATACCTGGGCGAGTTCATCTGGCACGAGATGAACCGGTGCGTCCAGTGTTATCGGTGCGTTCGGTTTTACCGGGATTACGCCGGGTATCGGGACCTTGGGGCCATGGGCATCGCCCGGCGGGTCTATTTCGGGCGGTTCGCCCACGGGCCGCTGGAAAGCCCCTTTTCCGGCAACCTGGTGGATGTCTGCCCCACGGGCGTGTTCACGGACCGGCCCTCGCGTTACCGGATCCGCAGGTGGAACATGTGGCGGGCGCCGGGCGTCTGCCCCCACTGCTCCCTGGGGTGCGCCGTCACCGTCTGCGGATGGAACCGGGAGGTGATGCGGGTGGAGGCCCGGGAGAACCTGGAGGTCAACGGCTGTTTCATCTGTGACCGGGGGCGCTGGGGATACGGATACGGCGCCAACCCGAGCCGGCCCCGGTCCGGGCGCGCGGGCGGTGGAAAGACCCTCTCCAGGGGCGGGGCGGTTCGGGAGGCGGTGGACGCGCTGGTGCGCGTTACCCGGCAGTCGGGGCCGGAGGCGGTGGGGGTTGTGGCTTCCACCCGCTGCTCACAGGAAACCCTTAAGATTCTGACCCTGCTGTGCCGGCGCCAGAACTGGCTGCCGCCGACGCTGGACCTGCCGTCGGATCTGGCCTCGAGATCCGGGGCCGCCATTGACCGGCTGGAGGCGGGGATCGCTGCTTCCATGGCCGATATCGCCCTGTCCGATTGCATTATTCTGTTGGGGGCCGATCCGATCCGGGAGGCGCCGGTGCTGGCGCTGGCCCTGCGCCAGGCATGGCGGGCCGGGGCGCGAGTGGCTGTGATTGACCCGCGGCCTGTTTCGTTGCCCTTTGAGTTCACGCATCTTGCGGTGGCGCCGGGGCGGATGGCCGCGGCGCTTTCGGCGATTGTCTCGAAGGCGAGGTCGG
>JAABTE010000317.1 GCA_011390035.1 Desulfobacteraceae bacterium
ACCGGATCACCACCACATCTCCCTTTTCGATCTTGCCCTCCATGATGGCCGCCGTGGCGGCCTCCTCTGTGTCGAAGACCCGGGCCGGCCCCTGGTGGCGCAGCATCTCGTCGCGCACGGCGCTCTGTTTCACCACGCACCCATCCGGGGCGATGTTGCCGAAGAGCGCGGCCAGCCCGCCCTGGCGATGGTACGGATCGCTTAAGGGGCGGATCACATCGGGGTCCATCACCCGGGCCGCGGCCAGGTTGGCCCCCACGGTGTCGCCCGTGACGGTGAGCGCGTCCATGCGGATGTGCCCGCCGTCGGCCAGGGTCTTCATCACCGCGCCGATGCCGCCGGCGCGATACAGGTCTTCGATGTGATGCGCCCCGCCGGGGCTGAGGGAACACAGGTGCGGGGTCTGTCCGCTGACTGTGTTGATCCGATTCAGATCGATTTGGACCCCGGCCTCCAGCGCGATGGCCGCAAGGTGCAGGACGGTGTTGGTGGAGCAGCCCAGCGCCATGTCAACGGCCAATGCGTTCATGAAGGCGTCCTCGGTCATGATCTTTTTCGGCGTTATCCCTCTTTCCAGCAGCCGGACGATAACCTGTCCGGCCCGCTTTGCCAGGCGGATGCGCTCGGCCATCACGGCCGGCACTGTGCCGTTGCCCGGCAGCCCCATTCCAATGGCCTCGGTGAGGCAGTTCATGGAATTGGCGGTGAACATCCCGGCGCACGAGCCGCAGGTGGGGCAGGCCGCGTCCTCCATGGCCGACAGCTCGGCCTCGGACATGCGGCCCGCCCGCACCGCGCCCACGCACTCGAAGACGGTGATCAGATCGATGCGCTTGTCCTCTCCCTTTTCCGGATGGCGGCCCGCCAGCATGGGGCCGCCGGATACAACCACCGCGGGGATGTCAAGGCGCGCCGCGGCCATGAGCATCCCCGGCACGATCTTGTCGCAGTTGGGCACCAGCACCAGGGCGTCGAAGGCGTGGGCGGTCGCCATCACCTCGATGGAATCGGCGATCAGCTCCCGGCTGGCCAGGGAATACTTCATGCCGGCATGGTTCATGGCGATGCCGTCGCACACCCCGATCACCCCGAACTCGATGGGCGTGCCGCCGGCCATGTACACCCCGGCCTTGGCCGCCTCCACGATGGTATCTAAATGGATGTGCCCCGGCACGATGGCGTTGGCCGAGTTGGCGATGCCGACAAGCGGCCGGCCGATCTCCTCGTCCGTATAGCCCATGGATTTGAAGAGTGCCCGGTGGGGGGCCCGCTCGATGCCCTTTTTAACGCTGTCGCTTCTCATTCGCCCTGTCTCCCTTGCCGCCGTTTTCCGGAATCGGTTTGCCATTTTGGTTATAATGTGGCTTTTAAGTTAAAATGTAGCTCTAAAGTGATCAAAAAAAAATCCGTTATCAGCTTTGGCGGCTGATAACGGATTTTTGTGCTTTATCTGGATCGGATCAGGATCTCAGGCCATTATCAACCGCCTTCCGCCGGAAGGAGTACGATCCCCCCGACGAGAATAATAAGGATAATAAGGTTGATAAGGCCGAGTATCTGACTCATGATGTCGCTGATGTCTTTCCTATCGTCTCTTTCGATGCGTTGCGTTTTGCTCCGCGTTCGTTTTCAATCCATTCAAACCATTCCAAGGGAATGATAATAAAAACTAACAGGAAAATCGGGGGGCGTCAATCTTTTTTTTCCCGAAGATCGAAAATTGCGCTTCCCCGCTCCACCTTGAACCGGCAGACGCGCTCCCCGGAGGCCCAGCAGTCCACCTCCCTGGCCCGCATGGGCTTTCCCGTGTAGGTCTCCAGGATGCCGGCCAGAAAGCCCTCGTCGTAGTTGCACACCATCTCGTCGGATACGGGAAGGCCCGAGCAGTCCAGGTCCTCGGCCACGGTGAGCATCATCTCCAGGGTCTCCGGCTCCAGCGACTCCACGCGGAAGATGCCCACCCGATGCTCCTTCATGCGCTGCTGAAGCTGGGCCACGAACTGGTCCGTGTCGAGGGCGGTGTCCAGCAGGTTTTTGCAGAACTCGCTTCCGGCCCGGTGGCCCGCCTCGTACATGATCTCGCCAGCCGCGTCCGGCCCCAGGCGGCGGATGAGTACGTCGCGCAGGGTGTACTGCATCAGCCGATAGACCGCCACGGTGGTCATGTCGCCAAGGTTGGGCCGGCCGCCCTTGATGTCGCCCAGGTCTTCCCAGGAAAATTTCAGCTCGTCTCTCGGTTCCTTGAACATGGCGTCCTCTTTTTGTCTGATGGGTTCATGCGTCCGGCCTGCAGATATCCGGTTTTTGTCTGATGGGTTCATGCGTCCGGCCGACAGATATCCGGGCCGTCGGCTTTCATCGGGTCGGCCTCCATGGGTCTGGGCCGATTGGCTTCCAGGGCGGCGCACATGATGTCCACCATGTTGTCCAGATCGATGGGCTTGGCCAGAATGGCGTCCGCGCCGGCCGCCATCAGGGAGTTGTCCGTCTCTCCGGGCCCGTCGGCGGTGAAGGCGAGGATGGGCAGGCCGGAAAGGGCCGGGTCCCGCCGCATGCGGCGGATGGCCGTCTCGCCGTCCATCACCGGCATCATCCGGTCCATGATTACGATGTCGAAGGACTCGACCGCCAGCCGGTCCAGGCAGATCTGGCCGTTTTCCGCCTCTTCCACCGCCACGTCCAGCTTCCGCATCAGGTTTTTGATCAGAAAGCGGTTGATGGGATTGTCGTCCACCACAAGCGCCCTTCTTCCCGAAAGATCGCAGGCCGGCCGATCGCCGGGGTAGGTGGAGCTGGCCTCTTCCAGGATGCGGGCCAGGGCCGCCGGCGTGACCGGCTTGGTGGCCACGAAGCTGAAGGGGGACGGGCCGCCCGCGTCGGCCATGTGTTCTACATGGGCGGTGCAGGCCACCAGGCGGAGACTGGAAAACCTCTGGTCCGCCCGGATTCTGGCGGCCAGCTCCAGGCCGTTGAGTTTCGGCATGTCGATGTCCAGCCAGGCCAGGGTGAACGGATCGCCCTGATCCCGGGCACGGCCCAGCGCGTCAATGGCCCTGGTGCTGTCCTGGCACAGGGCGTGGCGCACCCCCTGGTTTTCCAGAATCCGCTGGATGATGCGCAGCGAGTCCATGTCGTCGTCCACCACCAGGATATGGCAGC
>JAABTE010000318.1 GCA_011390035.1 Desulfobacteraceae bacterium
CCCCGGTGGCCAGGATCTGGTCGGCCTTCACCCGGCCCGACTCCATCCGCCGGGACTTGAACCTGGGCCCCATGGGGATGTATCCGCCCCCGCCGCCGCAGCAGTGGTTGTATTCCCGGTTGGGCGACATGTCGCGGAAGTCATCGGCCAGGTATTCGATGATCTTGCGGCCCTCCTCCCACAGCCCGCCGTTGCGCGAGACGTTGCACGGGTCCTGGTAGGTGACCGGCTCCTTGATCCGCTTTGCCGGGTCGATCCGGATGCGGCCGTCCCGGAGGAACTCATAAAACAGCTTGACCGAATGGACCACCTCGATGGGCGGCTTTCCGTCCGGAATCCCGGCCAGATACGGCCCCTCGAAGACCAGGGAGCGATAGGCGTGGCCGCATTCGGTCATCAGGATCTTTTCCGCCTCCAGCTCCCGGGCCGCGTCGTACACCGTCCGCACCGTCCGTCCGGCCAGGGCCCGGTCTCCCATGAACATGGGCAGGTTGGTGCAGTCCCAGCCTTTTGTGGGCATGGTCCAGCTTTCCCCGGCCACGGTCATGATCTTGGCCATCAGCCCCAGATCCTGCGGGTAAAACTCCACCTCCCGGGGGTTGACCGTGTACATGTATTTGGCGCCCTTTTTATCGATGGGGATGGCCACGCCCTTTATCTCGTCCCGGGCTTCTTCGGCCATCCACTCGCAGGTTTCAACCAGCTCCTCGGCCTCAAGGCCGCCGTGGTTGCCGGAGCGGCGGTGGTTTTCGGAAAGGGTGACAAGCCCGGTTTCAGGAATGCCCTGGGAGAAGCAGAGGCTTCGGGCCAAAGAGATCATGGTGGCGATATCTATGCCGAAGGGGCAGAACAGCGAGCACCGCTTGCATGTGGTGCATTGGAGCCACAGGGTCTCGAACGCCTTGTTGAGAAATTCCCGATCCACGTTGCCCTTGCGGCGGTAAAACTCGCCGAGGGTCGATTTGACCTTGTGGGCAGGGCTCAGGCGCGGGTCCCGGCCTCCGGCCAGGTAGAAAAAGCAGCTTTCCGCGCACAGCCCGCAGCCGCTGCAGATGTTCAGCCAGGTGCGGAGGCGGGCGCTGTCGAAGCCGGCCATCATCCGGCGCAGGCCGGCCGTGTCCACCGGACCGGTGGGAAAAGCCACGTCCGTTTCGGGTATGGTGATGGGGTTGGTCATGTTATAAAACTCCCGTTATGTCAACCTGTATGAAGGTAATATAATCGGCTATGAAGGTAATATAATCGGCGCTCCCTTACCAGGTTCGGGCGCCCCGGCGGGTGCCCATTTCAAAGCCGATAAAGGCCCGGGTGAAGAAAAACAGCGCGACATGGGCCAGCTTCGTGAAGGGTATGAGGATCAGCAGCAGCTCCGCGGACAGAAAGTGCAGGATCATCACGGTTTCGTAATGGCCCCACTGGTGGTAGGCCATCACACCCGTGACAAAGGGGGCCATGGTGAGCAGCAGCGCCGCGTAGTCCATGGGGGTGGTGAGAATCCGCACCTCCGGCCGCGCCAGGCGCCGGATCAGCAGAAACAGGCCGGCGGCGATCATGACAATGGACGCCCCATCGGCGATGCCGTCCGGCAGGGAGGGCGGGGCCAGGCCCCATGCCTCCTCCAACAGGATGTTGTGGGCCGCCAGAAAGATCGGTACCCCTAATAGCGTCAGATGAAAGATAAAGGCCGCCAGGGCGAAGACCGGCTGGCGCCGCAACGAAACGCTGCCCAGCGGCAGAAGCCAGAAGAATATGGAATTGCTTCCCCAGGCGAGGCTGGCGTGGTTGTACAGCACCGGATCGCGGCCCAGCGAGAGCCCATACAGAAAAGCCACCCGAACGATCAGTCCGACGATGAAAACGGTAAAGGCGATCCAGACGCCGGGGCCGGTCAGAAACGCATACATGGCGAGTTGTCCTCTCCTTTCCTTGGGTTGATGGATAACGACCGCTCCAAAACCACATAATATGTTAGAAGAATGGAGGGAAGTCAACCCCAAAGTCAGGGAGGATCAAGGAAAGGATTCAAAGTGATTTTTCTCTTGGTCTTGCGGATGTTCATCTTTCAGCGAACGATGCAGTCCGCCACCACCTCCCAGAGGTATTTGACCTCCAGTTCCGGCATCCCGAAGATCTCCTTGATGTTTTCCAACTGGCCGTGGCAACTGTGGCAGGGCACCACGATTATGTCGGCGCCGGACTGGCGGATCTGCTCCATCTTTCGGCCGCCGTAGCGGATGCGCTCGTCGTTGTAGCCGTTGACGAGGGCCCCGCCCCCGCCGCCGCAGCAGATCTGCCGGCGTCGGTTGCCGGGCAGCTCCACGAATTCGGGGACGCAGCGGGACAGTATCCAGCGCGGCTCCTCGTAGTATCCGTGGCCGAAGGTGGCCTCGGACTTGCGGCCGTAGTTGCACGGATCATGGTAGGTGATCCGGCGGCCGGCGTACCGGCTCGGGTCGAGTCGGAACCGGTTTTCCCGGATAAACCGGATCAGTGCGTCAAAGACCGTGTGAGTGCCGTATTGTCTGAACGCCTCGGGGAACCACCGTGCGAAACCCAACCGGGTCGCGTAATAGGCGTGCCCTCATTCGGGCCAGAGCAGGTCCTTGACTTCAAGGGCGGCCATCTGGTCCAGGATGCGGCCCACGATCATCCGCATGGCCGCGTCGTCGCCGGTGAAAAGGCCCCAGTTGCAGCCCTCCCAGTTGTCCGACGGGATGGTCCAGCTCGCCCCGGCGGCCTGGAAGATCCGCCACATGTGCTTCAGGTCCTCGGTATGGGTGTTGATCAGCTTGTTGTGGATGGTGGTGAAGTACTCGGCGCCCATGGCGTCGATGGGCGCACGAAAGCCCTCGCATCCAGGCTCTTCGGCCACCTCGTCGGCCACGTCTTCGGCGATGAAGATGAAGTCCTCCTTGGGCAGGCCCAGCACGTTGCCCGTTTTTTCCACCTGCTCGATGCCCCGGTGCAGGATGCCCGGCACCGCCTCCCGGTCCCGCAGGCCGCGGACGGCGCGAACCATGCTGGAGATGGGCACCTCCATGGGGCAGGCCGCGTCGCACTGGCCGCACATGGTGCAGATCCAGGGCCAGCGGGCCGCCACCAGGGCCGTTTCCATCCCGAGGGCCATCATGTGGACGAAC
>JAABTE010000319.1 GCA_011390035.1 Desulfobacteraceae bacterium
AGGGACGGACTTGCGCCGTGACATGGAACCGGACCTGGAATTGGATCCGGACCCGGATCGGGATCTGGACCCGGGTCGGGATATGGACCCGTTCCAGCGTATGCTGGCCCAGGCCGACATAAATGCGCTGGAGGTGTGCATTCAGCGCCAGACGGCGCCGTGCTATGAAAGCCGGCTGCTGAAGGCGGCCTTTCCGGATATCCGCATCGTCCACACGGATTCACTGGAGCTGTATCAGCGCCATTTTGCCCTGTTTCATCTGCTTTACAGGCTTCAGGAGCGGTTCGAGCGTGAGGGGAAGCTGCTGCATATCCACTTCATGCGCACGTTTCTGATCCCCTATCCGCCCGCCGGCCGATGCCGCCAATATCTGCCGGAGAGCGGGCGGTTCTGCGAGGCGGATTGCGGGGGCGGGGCGGCGCTTTGCGATTTTCACAACCGCCTGTCCGAACAGGGGGCGGTGGGGCGGTTGTCGGATCGGTATTTTTACCTGGATCCTGCCAATTTCACCGCGCTGGATAAAAAGACCATCGACGCTTTTATCAACGGAACCTGGGAAATCCTTCGCAACTACGCCGATTATCGGGCCAGTTTCAAGGTAATGGGGCTGCCCGAGAGCGCCGATTCGGATATGATAAGGAAAAAATTTCGACGCCTGGCAAAGCGGTACCATCCGGATTCCCCGGATGCCCTGGAATCTGGAGGGGCGGCCCGTGACCGATTCAACGAGGTCAACCGGGCCTACCGCCTGCTGATGCGTCTGTCGCCCGTTGCCCTGATGGACGCCTCAAAGGCGGACGAGGGCCAGGGGGCCGAAAATCGAGAGGGGCGCATAACCAATGATGGAAGATGACGGATATCCGTACCGGATTGCCTTTGAAAAACCAGATCTGAACCAGTTGCGGCGGGAGGGCGCGATGGTGGATCTGCATTTCCACTCCCGCCATTCCGACGGCATCAACAAGGTGGCCGCCATTGCCCGGCGGGCCGAAAAGCTGGGCATCGGCCTTGCCATCACAGACCACAACGCCATCGGCGGCGCCCTGGAGCTGGACGCCTACGACCATATCCTGAGCATTCCAGGCATCGAGGTCACCTCCCGTGAGGGGACCCATGTGCTGATCTATTTTTACGACACCCGGAGCCTGCGCCATTTCTACCTTGGCGACGTGGCGCCCAACATGGGGCACGAGATCATGAGTTCCATCAGCCTGTCCCTGGCCGAGATCATCGAGCGGGCCCGGGCCTTTGATACGGTGATCATCTTTCCCCACCCATTCTGCGGCGGATACATGGGCGTGTGCAACCACCACTTTCCCGGCGAGCGGCTGCAACAACTGCTCCAGATGGCCGACGGCGTGGAGGTGATCAACGCCGAGAACCTGAACCGGTGGAACATGCGCTCGGCCCTTCTGGGCTTCAACCTGGGCAAGATCGTCACCGGCGGCAGCGACGGCCACACCCTGGGCCAGATGGGCAAGGTGGTAACCTGCGCCCGGTGCGGATGGAACCGGCGGGATTTTTTGGACGCCCTGCGCCACGGCCGCAACCGGGTGGTGGGCAAGGAGGCGCCCATGCTGCGGAAGGTGACATCCAACTCGGTGAAGCTGCGCTCCAGCATCAAAAATTATCCGAACATCGTTGAAAAGAACCTGCGCTATTCCTACGCGGTGATCAACACCAAATCCCGCACCTTCCGGGACCGGGTGAAGCGGGGGATCATTGATGCGCGACTAAGGCGCCGGGGGGCCGAGGCGCCGGTTCCGGATTGGCCGGAGTGGCGGGAGTAGGCGGGGACCGCGGAGGGTCCGATGACGCCGGGGGCGCCGAGGATTCCGGGAACCCCGGATCGCCCGGAGATTCCGGTGGCGCGGGCGCTGCCGGCAAATCCCCAGATGCCGGCCCGCCAGGGGCGTCCGGCGCCGCAGGGACGCGGGGAGAGAACCACGCCCGGTCGGCCGCCTCCAGGCCAGACAGCCACCACGCCACCAGTTGGCCCAGGCCGGCGTCGTAGGACGCCATGCCCAGTTGCTGGGAGTTGGCGCGCAGATACCAGTCGTTGATCCGTCGCCGCAGCGCGTGCAGGCGCGGATACCGCCGATGATTCTCCCTGAAATAGGCTCGCAGCCGCTCCACGTCCGCCCGGGCGCCCGCGGGCAGCCCCTCGATGAGGGCCGGCCGGTCCGGCGGGGGGATGTGGCGGGACAGGGCCAGCATCACATTCAGCGCGCCGCTGTAGCGCAGGCGCTGGTCGTCTGACGTAAGGCAGGCGATGTAGGCGATGAGGGTGGCGTCCGCCTCCGAGGCGAAGCCCAGGAAATGGGCCTTCTCGTGGGCCATCAGGCAGGGCCGGTCCCACCCCGGAATGCCGGCGGCCACGTGGGGCTCCATGGTAAAGGGCGAAAAGAACCCCTTTATGCCGGTGGCCGCAAGCAGCCAGTTGGCCATCAACTGCTTGGTGGGCGGCGGCCGGGGCGGCAGTCCCGCCCATGCCGAATCCGTGGCCGCGGCGACAACGGCGGCCACCGCCCGGTCCACCGGCGCGTCCAGATCCGCCACGTCCCAGGGGCCCCCGGCCACCGGCGGCATCCGCAGCAACCGCTCAACCATCTCCCGGGCCATGGCCACATAGGCCGCCGGCGCCGGGCGCGGATGGGTCGGCGCGTCTTCCGCAAGAGATGTGTAAAACGGCTCCCGCAGGTAATTCAACCCCCATCCCATCAGATAGATGAAGAACAGGGCGGCAAACAGCCCCGCCCCGTTGGCGACGATGGCAAGTGGAAGCTTGAGCGCCGGCGCCCCGCCGCGGATCACCCCGGCCAGCCGAAGGATCAGCCATGCGATGATCCAGGCCAGCAGCGCCCCGGCGGCCAGCTCCGCAACGGAAATCGGCGCCGGCGCCAGGCGGCCGATCATGGCCATGGCGTCGGACAGGTAGGGGTAAACCCCCCGGCTGTAGCCGTACTCCACCTTGGCGGGTGAGTCGATCAGAGTCTGCCGGAAGACCAGTGCCGCCAGGGCCAGCAGCGCACAGGCCGGCTGCCAGAAGCGCAGTGCGCGGTATTCGTTTTTCAGTCGGCGGTTCGGGGCGTGTTCGCGATCCCGCCGCCGCCAGTTATAGTAAACGCCGCTCATGTCCT
>JAABTE010000320.1 GCA_011390035.1 Desulfobacteraceae bacterium
ACGCCCCGCCGATTCTGAGCGACGCGGCGGCGCCGGAGGGATTGACGGAAGTGTAATATCAGATGATGGGAAAGGCGCTCCATGGACAAGAAGGAATCGGATCACCAGAACAGCTCCGGCGTCGATGCGGGATTGATCGCCATGTTCCTTGAATTGACGCCCGAAGAGCGGCTTCTGGCCAATGATAATGCAATAAAAGCCATAATGGAATTGAGGAATGGATATCGGGAAGCGACAAAGGCCGATTCCGGATCTGAGCGCGATCCTCGAGGGCCTGATAAGCGCGGAGATTGAATTCATCCTGGTAGGCGGTCTTGCCGCCGTTACACAGGGGGCTCCCATCACCACCATGGACGTGGACATCGTGCATGATCAGTCCCCGGAGAATATCGCCAGGCTCCAGGCATTTCTGAAGTCGATCAATGCGATCCATCGCAGGCCGGATGATAAGATCATCGCGCCAAAAACGGAAGATTTTTCCGGAATGGACCATATCCTGCTGTCCACCCGGCTGGGTCCCATCGATATTTTGGCCTTTATCGAGGAGGGAAATACCTATCCGGATCTGTTGCGGCACTCACGGGAGGTCCCGTTCAAGGACCGGTCCTTGAAGGTTCTCGATCTAAGAAGAATGATCGAGCTGAAACAATCATCGCGAGATCCAAAAGACAGACAGCGGATGCTCATTTTCCAGGACACCCTTCGCCAGATCGAGCGATTTTAGCCGCTTTACCCCTTTGCATCCACCGTTTCCGCCTATTGACGCGGCCCGGCGAACTCCGGTTCCGAAACCACTTCATTCATGAACAGCAACCGCCCCAACCGCAAGGTATCATAATCCTCCCGCCCCCCCAGGGCCTCATACACCGGCTTTAGCAGCTCCACCCCCTGGGTCTGAAACGCCGCCATGATCCGCGCCTCCCGCTCGGGTTCCAGCCCCGCCGCCTCCCGCACGCCGTCCACCCGCAGCCGCACCCCCGGCTCGGCCATGTAGCGCTCCAGGTGGGCCACGATGGTCTTTTCCAGCACCCCGAATCGGGCCGACAGCTCGGGGATGGTCGCGCCGGCGTTGAAGGCCTCCCCCACCTGAATATGGCGCCCGCCGATGGCGGATGCGGCCGACCCGGACAATGCCGATGAGAACGCCGCCGCGGGCGACGGCGCGGGCCGGTACTCGCTTTCAGGGGGCGGGTCTGGGGGCTGGATGTTTTTTTCGCGGCAATATGCGGCAATATGCGTCATGAATTCCGGGCCGTACTTGACAAGCTTCACCTCCCCAACCCCGTGTATCCCCCTGAGCGCTAAATCCGACACCGGGTAGAGGGCGGACATTTCCATCAACGTCCTGTCCGGAAAGACGGCGTAGGGCGGCAGGCCACTGTCGTCGGCCAGGCGCTTTCGCAGCTTTCTCAGGCGGTCGAACAGCTCCGCGTCGAAATCCAGGTCTCCCCGGGCGGCGGCCGGGACGGGCCGGGGCGGCCTCTCCGGTTTTTCCGCCATCAGCCGGCCCGTCACCTTCTCCTCGGCGCGAAACACGCGCCACGCCTTTTCCGTCAGCTTCAGGCTGCCGTAGCGCTCGTCCTGAATCATCAGGCCCATGCGCAAAAACTGGCGGGAGAGGAAGAACCACTGGCGGCTGGAATGCTCCCGGCCGATGCCGTGGGTGGAGAGCTGGTCGTGCTGATTCTGCAATATCTTCTGGGACTTGGAGCCACGCAGCACATCGATGATGTGCTGGGCGCCGAAGATCTCGCCGGAGCGCTTGACGCAGGAGAGAAACTTCTGGGCGGCCACGGTCAGATCCACGGGGGCGTCGTTGCCCGAGACGCAGTTGTCGCACATGTCGCCGCAGGGTTCGGAAAGGGCCTCTCCGAAATAGGCCAGCAGGGGCTCGCGGCGGCAGCCGTCGGATTCGGCCATGTCGATCATGGCGTCAAGGTGGCCGAAGGCGACCTTGCGCTCGGCGCCCTCCTTCTGGCGGACGAAGAACTTGATTTTGCCGATGTCGCCGTAGCTGAACAGCAGCAGGCATTCGGAGCGCAGCCCGTCACGGCCGGCGCGGCCGATCTGCTGGTAATAGGTCTCGATGTTCTTGGGCAGGTCCAGGTGCAGCACGAAGCGGATGTCGGGCTTGTCGATGCCCATGCCGAAGGCCACGGTGGCCACAACGATCCTGACATCGTCCCGGATAAACCGCTCCTGGTTTTCCGTGCGCTCCCCATCGTTCAGGCCCGCGTGATAGGGGGCCACCGAGTGGCCGTTTCGGGCCAGGGCGCCGCACAGGTCGTCCACCTGCTGGCGGGTGGTGCAGTAGATCACGCCGGGGCTGTCCGGCTGTCGGGCAATGAAATCGAGGGTCTGGCGCAGGGCGTTTTCCCGCTGGGCGATGCGGATGAAAAGGTTCTTCCGGTCAAAGCTGCCGATGAACTCGGCGTTTCCAGAGATCCCCAGGCTGTTTTTGATGTCCTTTCGCACCCGGGGCGTGGCCGTGGCCGTGAAGCCCGCGCAGACGGCGTTCGGAAAACGCTCCCGCGCCTCGGTGATCCGGCGGTATTCGGGCCGGAAGTCGTGGCCCCACTCGGAGATGCAGTGGGCCTCGTCGATGGCCAGGCAGTCGGGGGGGTCTTCGGCCAGAATGTTCAGCACCGAGGGCTTGAGCAGGGTCTCCGGCGCGATGTACAGCAGGCGGGCCTCCCGGGATCGGATCATGGCCATGGTGTGGCGATAGGCGTCCGGCCCCAGGCTGCTGTTGAGAAAGACCGCCGGCACGCCCACGCCGCGCAACTGGTCCACCTGGTCCTTCATCAGTGAGATAAGGGGCGAGACCACCACCGTGAGGCGGGGGAAGATGAGGGCCGGAATCTGAAAACAGATCGACTTGCCGCCGCCGGTGGGCATGATGGCAAGGGTGTCACGCCCGCCGAGGATGCTTTGGATGATCTCTTCCTGCAGGGGGCGAAACCGGTCGAATCCGAAGATGGTTTTTAAGACGCGCCTGGGGTCGGCGTCGCTGGGGTGATTTGGCATGGCGCTGATGACAGCCGGTGGTGACGGCTGGGGGCTCCTTTCAATTGGATCGTTTTTGATTCCGTCTTTCCATAGATGAGCGTCGCCCCCCGGGGAGGGCGGGCGCATCTA
>JAABTE010000321.1 GCA_011390035.1 Desulfobacteraceae bacterium
CCGGCCAGATCCTTCTGCTGGAGCCATACCATCGGAACCTGGGCAAGCGGCTGATCAAATCGCCCAAGCTGTACATGTGCGATACGGGGCTAGCGGCGTTCCTGATGGGGTTCGAGAGCCTGGGCGAGGTCCTGCGCCACCCGGCGATTGGGGCGCTATGGGAGACGCATGTGGTGATGCAGGTGGCGCGCTATTACGCCGGCCGGGGAAGGCGGGTTCCCATCTGGTTCTGGCGAACCACGCAGGGGGCGGAAGTCGATCTGCTGATCGAAAAGGGCGGGCGATTCGTGGCCATCGAGGCCAAGTTCGCCGAAAATCCGGGGAAGGGCGATCTGAAGGGATTCGAGGCGCTGAAGGGATATTATGGCGATGATTGCATCATTGCCGGATATGTGGCGTGTCGGACGGGGCATCCATATCCTATGGGAGAGGGCGTAGAGGCGGTTTCCGGTGGGCTCATTGATACATATTTATAAGCATGAATAAATCCAATACGAATATAGCTCCCCCCGTTTCAACCGGCGTTGCGCATTCCGTTGCACAACGCCATTGGCATCCTCCCTTCCGACCGATTTCAAAGGGATTTTAATCCTCAACCCTTCCGTTTCATCCCCTCCGTCCGCAACGGGCGACCTTCCGCGACCAGCTTGCGCCAAAACCCGGATATCTAATATAAACAATTGAATCTGTATTAGATTCTTTCATTCCCATCCCAAATGGCACGCTTTATGCTGTCCCCTGAAAGAAAACGCGCCGCCAATCGCCCCCGTCGGCAACGGGCGGCCGCCAAACCACCAAACCCCAAAGGAGCCCTGGAACAGTGCCTCCGCAAACCGGAAAAAAGACGGTCTTGATCGTGGACGAGGAGCTTGAGATGCAGGTTTTCCTCTCCACGCTGCTGGAATCCGCCGGGTTTACGCCCGTGGTGGCCGGAAGCGGCGCCGAGGGCCTGGAGACGGCGGAGCGGATTCGGCCCGCGCTGATTATTCTGGACGCCACGCTGCCCATGCAGGGGGGGGCGGTGATGTTTCGCAAGCTCAAGTGCCATAAGGATTTATGCGCCATTCCGGTGGTGCTGCTCTCTTCGGTGGACTGGCACGCCTATCACCATTTTCAGAAGATTCAGGATACCCAGGCGGACGCGGCGCCGGCGGAGCCGGAGGCGTTTTTGAACAAGCCGCCGGAGGCCGCGGAGTTGCTGGCCATCGTGTCGGAGCTGGCCGGCGGGGCGGCGGCGGGGTAGAGCGGCGGGAGGACAGGCCGGGGGCGACGGCGGGGGGACGCCGCGGACTGAACGAGTGGCGGCTGCATGAGGGGCGCCGGCATCCATCCGGACGAGGATGGGAAATCAGGTCAGGGACAGCAAGGAGGCTTTCATGTCGATCCGAATCGGGTTTTATATCTGTCATTGCGGCATCAACATCGCCTATAAGGTGGATGTGGCCCAGGTGGCGGACTTCGCGCGGGGGCTGGACGGCGTGGTGGTGGCGCGGGATTACAAGTTCATGTGCTCGGACCCCGGCCAGGAGATGATCGAGACGGACATCCGGCAGTATGGCCTCAATCGGGTGGTGGTGGCCTCCTGCTCGCCCCGGCTGCATGAAAAGACCTTTCGGGGGGCGTGCGAGCGGGCGGATCTGAACCCTTACCTGTTTCAGATGGCGTCGGTGCGCGAGCAGGTGTCGTGGGTGACGCTGGACGAGGAGTCGGCCACGCGCAAGGCCAAGACGCTGGTGGCCGGGGCCATTCAACGGGTGCGGCGGCATGACCGGCTTTCCACCCGGGAGGTGTCGGTGCATCCGGACGTGATGGTGGTGGGCGGCGGCATCGCGGGGATGCAGGCGGCGCTGGACATCGGCAACGCGGGGCACCGGGTCTATCTGGTGGAAAAGGAGACCACCATCGGCGGCCACATGCTCCAGTTCGACAAGACCTTTCCCACGCTGGACTGCGCGGCCTGCATCGGCACGCCCAAGATGGTGGAGGTGGCCCAGAATTCGCACATCTCGCTTCTGGCCTACAGCGAGGTGACGGACGTGTCCGGATATATCGGCAATTACACCGTGACCATCCGCAAAAAGCCCCGGTATGTGATGGACAAATGCACCGGATGCGGCGAGTGCGCCAATGCCTGCCCCGTGACGATCCCCAGCGAGTGGGACGAGGGGCTGGGGGAGCGAAAGGCCATCTACCGGGCCTTTCCCCAGGCCGTGCCCATCACCTACTGCATCGACAAGCGGGACCCGGCCCCCTGCCGGGGCGCGTGCCCCGCCGGGGTGAATGTTCAGGGCTACGTTCAGATGGTCAAGACCGGCAACTACCGGCGGGCCTGGGAGATCATCCGGGAGAAGCTGCCCTTTCCCGGCGTGCTGGGCCGGGTCTGCCCCCATCCGTGCGAGGACGCCTGCCGGCGGAGCGAGGTGGATGATCCCATCGCCATCCGGGAACTGAAGCGGTTCGCGGCGGATCGCATCGATCTCGGGGCCATCCCCCTGCCCGAAATCGCGGAAAACGGCCGGAAGGTGGCGGTGATCGGCTCGGGGCCGGCGGGGCTCACCGTGGCGCATGATCTGCGGCTGAAGGGGTACGGCGTGACGGTCTTCGAGGCCCTGCCCCGGCTGGGGGGGATGCTGCGGGCCGGCATTCCGGACTACCGGCTGCCCCCGGAGATCCTGGACGCGGAGATCGACGCCATCCTGCGGCTGGGGATCGGGGTCGAGACGGGGGTTCGGTTCGGCGAGAACCGCTCCCTTTCGGATCTGAAGGCGGACGGATACGAGGCGGTCTTCATGGGCATCGGGGCCCACGGAGCGCTGCGGCTCAACATCCCCGGCGAAGCGGATTCGGATGGGGTGGTGGACGCGGTGCGGTTTCTTCGGGAGGTGAACCTGAAGCAGGGGGGCTGGGCCGGAAGTGTTGAAAGGACCGGAGAGACCGAAAAGGCCGGAAAGGCGGAAAGGGCCGACGGGATCGGCAGGTCCGTTGCGGTGATCGGCGGCGGGAACGTGGCCATCGACGCGGCCCGGGTGGCCCTGCGGCTGGGGGCCGAAAAGGTGACGCTGGTCTATCGGCGCTCGGAGGAGGAGATGCCCGCCTATCCGGAGGAGATCGCGGCGGCCCGGAAGGAGGGGATCGCCC
>JAABTE010000322.1 GCA_011390035.1 Desulfobacteraceae bacterium
GTGAAGATCTCAACCACCACCGCGTCCGCCGACCGGGGCGGATCAATCACAAGGGGAAACTTGCCGATGTCCGGCAGGCCCGCCCCCGGGTCCCGAACCTGGCCCAGGTTCAGGTTGGCCCGGCGCTGGACGATGTTTTCGGACCAGTCCACCCGCTCCACCAGATTATCAAGCCGGGCGGCGGCCTTTTCCGGCGTCATCCGCCCGCCAAGACCGCCCTGGTCCATGAAGATATAAGCCAAATAGCCCCCCGCCGCCAGAATAATCATGAAGACGAACAACGCCAGCTTTTTCATCCCGCCTCCCTCGCGCTCGTCGCGCTCGCGCTCATTGCGTTTCCTTCAATGCTCATCGGGTTTCTTTCATGGCCTCTTGCAGGCCCATGTTGATGGCCTTTAACTCCGTGTCGATCTCCGCCTGGTCCCTCACCTGAAGATCGAACAGGGTCAGGTTGCCGCTGAACTTCTTCAATGCATCCAGGGCGCCCTCCACCGACTCGGCCTGGCCCCGGAGCATCCGCCCCATGGTCTGCTTCTGGGCGGCGGTGCCGAAAGTCTGGGCGCGGTGGCGCAGCTCCACATGGTTCCGGGCCAGCTCGCCCAGGTTGCGCAGCACCGCGTCCACCTCGTCGTGAAACCGCTCCGCCTTGAACTCGTTCCGGATGCGATGAGCCAGGGCCAGGCAGGCCAGAGCGGGCGTCTGAAAGTCGGGCTCGCACCGGTCCAGCAGTCTTTTCAGATCCCCCTCCTCCACTGCCGCCGGCAGGCCGTAATAGCGCCGGCCGAAGCTATCCGAGCGGATGAAGATCACCGGCCACAGCAGCGCCAGAAACGCCCCCAGCCCCAGGGCCGCCAGAAAAAGCGGCGCCGGCGGGCGGAACCAGGCGCCGTACCCCGCCTCCAGAACCAGGACCGTCACCAGGGCCAGCCATGTCTGGGGCGCCTTCAGAATCGCGCCGGGAATGCTTCTTCGGCTCTTACCCACGGATGCGCCCTTGCCACGCCATCGCGGTCATCAGCTTTTTCATCGGGTTGCCCTCCCTTGGTTGAAACAGGGTTGAAACAGGGTTGAAACGGGGTTGAATGTGACACTATTGAAAAGATAAATACCTTTCAGTTTATATCGGATGCGCCAGCATGTGTCAAGCGGCTGATTGGGTTCCGGGGGACCCCGTCAAAGTCGGATCACCCCTTCCAAGAGATCATCAGCCTGCGTTTATGAGCCGATGCCCAGCCGAATAGCCGGGGGATTTATCCCCCCTGCCGCAATCGGAGCCGGGCCACCGATTCGATGTGAAAGGTGTGGGGAAACATGTCCACCGGCTGAACCGCCTCCACGGCATAGGCTTCCTTCAGCGCCAGAAGGTCCCGGGCCAGGGTGGCCGGATTGCAGGAGACATAGACGATGCGCGGCGGCGCCATCTCCAGCGTGCGGCGAACCACGTCCTTGTGCATGCCGTCCCGGGGCGGGTCGATGATCATCACGTCGGGCCGCCAGTCGATGTCCTTGAGGCTCTCCCGGATGTCGCCCTGGATGAACCGGCAGTTGGTCACGCCGTTTGCGATCCGATTTTTCTCGGCGTCCGCCACGGCGCCGGCAACGATCTCCATGCCCACCACCTCTTTTGCCCCCTCGGACAGAAAGATGCCGATGGTGCCGGTGCCGGCGTAAAGATCCAGCACCCGCTCGCCGCCGGTGAGGCCTGCGTGGTCACGGGCCACCCCGTAGAGGGTTTGGGCCCCGGCGGTGTTGGTCTGAAAAAAGGAGTTGGCGGAGATCTCAAAAACAAAGCGGCCGATGCGCTCGGTGAGCGTCGGGGCGCCGGCCAGGTGAACCTCGTATTCGCCGATGGCCACGCCTGCCTTGCGGGCGGTGATGTTGTTGACCACCGACACCACCTGGGGAAACCGGTCCATCAGCCGTTCTGCAAGCGGCATGACCGCCGGCCGGTCCTCCGCCGCGGTGATGATGTTGACCAGCCACTGGTCTGCGGCCACGGAATGGCGCAGCATCAGAAAACGCCAGAAGCCCTCGTGGGTTTTCAGGCCGTAGGGCGGCAGGCCAGACGCCTTCATGTAGTCGCGGGCCTCGGAGAGAATGGCGTTGCCCAATGACGGCTGGAGCAGGCAGGCGTTGATATCCAGCACCTTGTGAAAGGTGCCCGGCACATGCAGGCCCAGGGCGAATTCGGCATCTTCCACCTTCTCCCGCTCCAGCTCCAGCGCCATCTCATGCGGCAGGCGCCAGCGCCGATCCGCGCAGGAAAACTCCATCTTGTTGCGATAGCCGAAGCGAGCGGGCGACGGAAGCGTCGGATGCACCGGCGCGTCTGAAATCCCGGCAATGTGTTCAAGGGACTCGGTCACATGCCGGCGCTTATAGTCGAGTTGTTTTTCGTAATCCAGAAACTGCCACTTGCATCCGCCGCAATACCCGCTATAAGGGCACGGCGCCGCCACCCGGTCCGGGGAGGCTTTCAGCAGTTCCACCATTCGCGCCTCGGCAAAGCTTTTTTTCTTTCGAACGACGCGCGCCCTGGCGCAATCGCCGGGCACCGTCCCGTCCACGAAGACGGCCATCCCGTCCACACGGGTAAGCCCCCGGCCGCCAAAGGCGATGCTATCGATCTCCACGGTGATCATATCACCTTTTTTTACAGACATTTAAATTCCTTCTCCTGACCTTCTTCTATCCTTCTTCTGTTTTTAAACGCCGGGCGCCCGCCCTTCAAGCATGGATATTTTCCGGGCATTTCAGCGCCACAGGCCTTTTTCGGCTTGCGTCCCGCCCGCATATCTTATAACATTGATTTTTTTAAAGTAAAATCAATTTCCCAAAGTACCGGGGCAAGCGGATAAAGGGGTGGGCATGGCGGCGGGACACTACACGGAGCGGGAAGTCACCTTCACATCAGAAGGATATGAGATTGTGGGAACGCTGCATCTGCCGAAAGCGGACCGGCCGCCCGTGGTAATCGGCTCCCACGGCCTGTTCAGCGACGGGGACTCTGCCAAGCAGATCGCCCTCGCCCGGCAACTGGCGGACCGGGGCATCGGCTTCCTCAGCTTTCACCACCGGGGATGCGGCAAGAGCGGGGGCGATTTCAGCCAGGTCACGACCCTGGAAGGCCGGC
>JAABTE010000033.1 GCA_011390035.1 Desulfobacteraceae bacterium
GATGGCCGAGTCCATCCGCGGCGCCCTGAATCGAAATAATTCAAGACAGGATACTGACAGCCTTTTTCAACGCCGATCTTGTTCCCGCCTTCCCCGAATGGGCGAAAGGTCGATCTCGAACTATTTCGATATTCCGGAATCTCTTGTATTTAAAATAAAAAAGCCCCCTCTTCCGCCGGCGGCGGAAGAGGGGGCTTTTTGTCAATCAACCCAACTATGGGCAAGGGTCGGCCGCTTGCGGGGCCGCGGGCAAGGGTCGCTCGCGGGGCCGCTACATATCCTCGTGCTCGGGATGGAACACCCACACGTCCTTCAGGTCGTCATGCAGGTACGCCCGCTCCTTGGGGCCGAGGATGCCAAGGGACAGGCACAGGATGGTCCAGAAGTGGACCACGCCGTAATGTCCCTCGTAGTGGTCGCTCAACTCGTGGATCTGGGCATGGCAGTTGTGACAGCCGGCGATGCAGTAGGCAGCCTTGGTGGCCTTGATCTGATCGTCCTTGACCTTGCCATACGCCAGGCGGGCGTCCTTGAAGCCGGATTGGAGGAACCCGCCGCCGCCGCCGCAACAGAAGTTGTTGGACTTGTTGGGCGTCATGTCGATGAAGTTCTCCTCGCCCACGCAGGTCCTCACGGCGTAGCGCAGGTCCTCGGCGATGCTGTCGCCGAAGGTCTTGCGCACGATCTGGCACGGATCCTGGACAGTGAACTTGATCTTCAGATCCTTGTTCCACTCGGATGAGGGCTTGAGCTTGCCCTCCCGGATCCACCTGGCGTAGTATTCATAGATGTTCTTGACCTGCACATCGGTCTTGATGTTGAATTTTTTCAGTCCAGCCTGGACTGCGAAGGTGATGTGCCCTCACTCCGTATTGAGGTACGTCTTGCACCCCAGGTCCTCGGCCGCGCCGATCATGGACCGGGTCAGCGTCTCCCATCCCTCGTCATCGGCCATGAAAAGGCAATAGTTTTCCGCGGCCCACGCCTTGGATCCATAAGTCCAGTCGGCCCCGGCCAGGTGCAGGATTTTCCACAGCGGCACCATTTCGTCCGGCTCTGTCACCGGCTCGCGGGAGTTCTGGTTCACGAAAAACTCGGCGTTCTGCTTGTCGATGGGGGCCGGCATCTCCGCGAACTCCGGCTGGGCCTCGCGGTATTCCTCCAGCACGTCCTCCACCACGAACTGAAAATCCTCGACCGTGGCGCCCATGGCGCTTCGGGTCTCGCTTTTTAACGCCATGTTGCAGGAACCCAGGATACCCTTGGGCCGCTCGTCCCTCGGCCGGCTCTGGCGCACATAAAAGGTGAGCTGGGGGATATTGATCTTCATGGGGCAGGCGTACACGCACCGCTGGCACATGGTACACATCCAGGCCCAGTCGGTGGAAAGCAGCTCCTCGTCCATGCCAAGGGCGGCCATGCGCAGGAACTTGCGCGGGTCCATGCCCTCCAGGCCGGACGCCGGACAGCCCGAGGCGCACAGCCCGCACGTCAGGCACAGGTTGAGGTTTCCGCCATCGGGCAGAAGCTCGGCCACCTTGTCCTTGAACGTGCTCTTTTTTCCAGGTTTGATTTCAACTACCGTCTCGGAAGACATCTTTCCTCCTTAAATATTCTATCAGACGGTCGGTCTCGGATAGAGTCCGGCCGCTTCCACGATTCCGGGAACCTTCTCTTCCCACTCGATGGCCATGATGTGGAAACCGGAAATGCCCTTGCACTCCTTCAGGCGCAGGATCGACTCGATGCATATCTTGATGCCCTCGTCGGCCTGCTTGTCCTTGGCCACGCCCTGCAGCCGCTTGATCACCTCGTCGGGCACGTCCATGCCCGGCACCCGGTTCTTCATGTACTTGGCCATGCCCACCGACTTCATGGGGGTAAGGCCCGCCATGATGAAGGTCTTTTCGGGCAACCCGCGATCCCGTGCCTCGGCCATCCATTTTTCAAACTTTTCCAGGTTGTAGATGCACTGGGTCTGGATGAACTCGGCGCCGGCGGCGATCTTCTTGGCCAGCCGGGGCACCCGGATCTCGAAGGGGTCGGCAAAGGGGTTGGCCGCGGCGCCCACGAACATGCGGGGGGGCTTTTTCATTTCATCTCCGCCCAGAAACTTGCCCTCGTCGCGCATCAGGCGCACCGTCTGGAGAAGCTGCATGGAGTCCAGGTCATGCACGTTCTGGCCCTTGGGGTTGTCGCCGAAGCTCTGATGGTCGCCGGACAGGCACAGCATGTTGTTGATGCCGAAGGCGGCCGCCCCCAGGATGTCGCTCTGAAGGGCGATGCGGTTGCGGTCCCGGGTCACCATCTGGAGGACCGGCTCAAGGCCCAGAAGCTTGAGCTTGATGCAGGCGGCAAGGGAACACAGCCGGGTGACGGAGGTCTGGTTGTCCGTGATGTTGACGGCGTCCACATGGTCCTTGATGATGCCGGCCTTGTGCTCGATCTCCTCGAGGTCCGCGCCCCGGGGGGGCCCCACCTCGGAGGTGACCGCCAGTTGCCCGGACTTCATGATCTTTTCCAGCTTGCTATCCGTGTTCAGATTCATTGCTGCACGTCCTCCCTGACAACTTTTCGAGGTCCGCCGGCCCGGTCGGTGGACCAGTCCTTGATGGGAAAGAGCTTCTCGTATTCATCCATTTTTCCCAGCGTCTTGAGCCGGTCCACGATGAGCTGCCAGGCGCAGTCCGTCTCCTTGCTGATCTCGCACTTGCCATTGGTGGAGCCGCCGCAGGGGCCGTTGAACACCCGCTTGGCGCAGCGGGCCACGGGGCAGACGGCCGCGGTCTGGCCCAGCACGCACTGGCCGCAGCCCTGGCACCGCTCCACCCACAGGCCCCTGTATTCCGTGGCGCCCATGAAGCAGGTGTTCACGCCCGGGTAAACGGGCATCTTGGGATACTCTTCGGCCATGAACTGGATGCCCACGCCGCAGGCGATGGAGACGATGGCGTCGTAGTTGCCCACAGTGCCGGCGATCTCCTCTAAGTACTCGTGGTCGCACTGGCGCTCCAGGGTCACTTCATCGACCTTCACGTCCCGGCCCTGTTTCTTGAAATACATTCTGAGAGCGGAGGCGAGGATGCCCACCTCTTTCTTGCCGCCCGCCTCGCAGACCGTCACGCACTCGTTGCAGCCGGCAACGAGGATGCGCTCCCTGTCCTTGACGAACTCAATGATCTCTTCGATCGGTTTCTTATCCGCGACAATCATTGCTCGAGACCTCTCTTTTCATTGGTTATCGGGAAAACCGGGGTCAGGCGGCCTTGGCCTTGGCCAGCTTGAGGGGGTTTGGCCCCAGTTCCTTGATTTTCTCGTACATGTTCTGGGTGTGCTTGACGAACAGGGGCGCTTCAGCCGAAGATAGGTTGTACATCTGAGCCCTTTCCCCGCCGATGCCGATGGTGTCCAGAATCTTCTGGACCTGTTCCACCCGTTTGCGCGCGCGCAGATTGCCGGAATTGAAGTGACAATCCCCCTCCAGGCACCCGATGGCGCACACGCCGTCCGCGCCCTTTTCAAAGGCCCGAAGCATGTGCTGCACATCCACCTTTCCGGTGCAGGGAACGCGGATCACCTTGACATTGCTGGGATAGTCCAGCCGCATGGAACCTGCCAGGTCCGCAGCGGAGTACCCTCAGAAATTGCAGCAGAAGGCGATGATGATCGGTTCGAAGTCTTCCATTTAAAAACCCTTTCTGTCGATAGGGCCGCGGGGCCGAAAAACGGCCCCGCGGCGCGACCATGGTCTGTATCGGCTATGCGACGCCTTCCAGCAGCGCGTCGATCTTGCAGATGATCTGATCGTCCTCGTACCAGTTGAGTTCGATGGCCTTGGCCGGGCACTCGCCGGCGCACACGCCGCAGCCGTGGCACAGGGCCGGGTCGATCTCGGAAACCCCCTCCTCGTTGATCCGGGGCACGCCGTAGGGGCAGGACCGCACGCAGACGAGGCACGAGGCGCACAACTCCTGGCGCACCGTGGCCGTTACCGCGGACAGGGTCAGCTCCGGCTGGGAGAGGAAGGTGGTGGCCCGGGACGCCGCCGCCTGGGCCTGGGGAATGGCCTCGGAGATCAGCTTGGGCGCGTGGGCCGTGCCGCACAGGAAAACGCCCTCCGTGGCCATGTCCACCGGGCGCAGCTTCACATGGGCCTCAAGAAAGAAGCCGTCCGTGTTGCGGCCCAGCTTCATGATGTTGGCCAGCTCCTCGGTGTCGTTGGGCCGCAGGCCGGCGGAAAGGGTCAGCAGGTCGGCATTCACCCTCAGCTTTCTGCCCAGAACATGGTCCGTGAAGGTGACGGCGATGCCCGCGTCGGTCTTTTCCACCTCCGGCGGATTGTCCGGCGTGTAGCGGAAAAACAGCACGCCCCTGCGCCGGGCCTCGGTGTAGTAGTCTTCCAGCAGGCCGTAGGTGCGCATGTCCCGGTAGAGGATGAACACATCCGCGTCCGGGTTCAGCTCCTTGATGTGCAGGGCGTTTTTCACAGCGTTCTGGCAACAGATGCGCGAGCAGTTGGGAAACGCCTCGTTGCGCGAGCCCACGCACTGGATCATCACCACCTGGTTAAGATCCCCGGCGCCCTTGTCCTCCAGGTAGTCGCCCAGCTCGAGCTGGGTGAGCACCCGGTCGTCCTGGCCGTACAGGTATTCGGTGGGCTTGTACTCCCCGCCCCCCGTGGCCACGATGACGGCGCCGTGCTCCACCACCTGCTTTTCCATGTCGGGGCCGGCCATCAGCTCGGTCTTGAAGTTGCCCTTGAACCCGGAAAAGCCGACGATGATCGCCTGGGTCCGCACATCGATTTTCGGATGATCGGTCACCTTCTTGGCAAGCTCTCGGACATAGGGGCCGATCTTGACGCCCTCAATGGTCTTGGTGAGCCGCTTTGCAAGGCCGCCCAGCTCGGCTTCCTTTTCCACCAGCACCACCTCGAAGCCCTGATCGGCCAGGCCCAGGGCCGCGTTCATGCCGGCCACGCCGCCGCCGATGACAAGGCCCCTGGGGATCACCGGGATGCGCTTTTCATGCAGCGGCCGCAGCGTGCCGGCCCGGGCCACGGCCATGCGCACCAGGTCTCTGGCCTTTGCCGTGGCAACCTTCGGATCGGAGTGGCACCAGGAGTCCTGATTGCGGATGTTGGCCATCTCGAACAGGTACTTGTTGACGCCCACCGACTGGAGGGTGTCCATGAAGATCGGCTCGTGGGTCTTGGGGGTGCAGGCCGCCACCACCACCCGGTTGAGCTTCTGCTCGCGGATGACATCCTTCATGGCGTCCTGGGCGTCCTGGGAGCAGGTGAACAGGTTCTGGCCGGCAAAGACCACGCCGGGCAGGCCCCTGGAGTATTCCTCCACGGCGTTGACATCCACCACGCCGGAGATGTTCACGCCGCAGTTGCACACGAAGACGCCGATCCGGGGCTCCTGGCCCTCCACGTCGATCTCTTCGGGCACCTCCACGCTCCGGGTGAGGGTGTTGCGCGCGGTGTTCAGGTGGGCGCCGGAGATGCAGGCGGCCGCGCCGGCCTCCACCACCGAGGTGGGAATGTCCTTGGGGCCCTGGAAGGTGCCGCAGGAGTAAACCCCGTCCCGGGAGGTCTGGACGGCGGCAAAGGGATGGCTCTGGGCGAACCGGTCCTTGTTGATGTCCACCCCGAGGCGCTTTGCCAGCTCCAGGGTCTCGGCGGACACCTGAAGACCCACGGACAGCACCACCATGTCGAACCGCTCGTCCCGCATCTCGCCGGCCTCGTCCGCGTAGCGGATCATCAGCTCGTCGGACTCGGGCAGCTCGTTGACGGTGTGGACCCGGGCCTTGACGAAACGGACGCCCTGCTTTTTGGCCCGCTCGTAATACAGCTCGTAGTCCTTGCCGAAGGTGCGGATGTCCATATTAAAGATGGTGGCGTCCAGCCCGCCGTGGGCGTGCTCCCTTGCGATCATCGCCTCTTTTATGGCGTACATGCAGCACACCGACGAGCAGTAGGAGTTGCCGCACTTGTTGGTGTCCCGGCTGCCGACGCACTGGAGCCAGGCGACCTTTTTCGGCTCGGTCTCCCGGTCAGACAGCTTGACCACATGGCCCATGGTGGGGCCGGAGGCCGACAGCAGCCGCTCGAACTCGAGGCTGGTGACAACATTCGGGTTCTCGCGGTAGTGATAAAACTCGTCCAGCTTGTACGGATCGAAGGCCTCCGCGCCGGGGCACAGCACCACCGAGCCCACGGGCACCTCCCGCTCCTCCGGCTGCTGGCAGTGATCGATGGCCTCGGCAAGGCATGCGGTGACGCACTGCTCGCACTCGCAGCAGTACCCGCAGTTGATGCACCGGGCCGCCTCGGCCATGCCGGCTTCCGGATCAAAGCCCAGCTCCACCTCGGCAAAGCCGCCGGCCCGCTTCTCCACGGGCAGCTCGGGCATTTCGGCACGGGCCTTTTTAGGCTCGCGCTCGGGCACGGGGCGGTAGATCGGGTTTTCATTCTTTATGGGCTCGCGGCCCTCGGCCATGTCCGCCCCGTCCAGATATCGGACGATGGACTCGGCCGCCTCCTGGCCCGCGGCGATGGCGCCGATGGCCACCCAGGGTCCCGTTTGCAGATCGCCGCCGGCGAACACCCCGGGCCGGCCCGTCTGGTAGGTGATCGGATCCACCTCTGTCGTTCCCCAGCGGGTGAAGGAGACGCCCTCGATGTTCTCCAGGGCCGAAAGATCCGGCCGCTGGCCGATGGCGGGGATGAGCTGATCGATCTGGATGTCGTACTCGGAGCCCGGCTTGGGCACGGGGCGGCGGCGGCCGGAGGAGTCGGGCTCGCCCAGCTCCATCTCGATGCATCGCAGGCCCGCCACCTTGCCGTCCTCCACCAGCACCTCCTGGGGAGCGGCCAGATAAATCAGCTTTGCGCCCTCGACCTCCGCCGCGTGGATCTCTTCTTCCCAGGCGGGCATTTCCGCGCGGGTCCTTCGATAGACGATGGTCACCTGCTCGGCGCCCAGGCGCACGGCGCACCGGGCCACGTCAATGGCCACGTTGCCGCCGCCGATGATGGCCACTTTTTTGCCCACCTCGGCCTTGCCGGTGAGGTTGACCTCCCGCAGGAAGTCCACGCCCTGGCGCACGCCCTTTGACCGCTCGCCGGGGATGCCCAGCTCAAAGCCCTTGTGGGCGCCGATGGCAAGATAGACGGCCTTGTAACCCTGGCCCATCAGATCGTCCACCGTCAGGTCCGGCCCCAAAGGCGTATTGGTCTTGATCTCAACGCCCATGTTGGTGATCACCTCGATCTCCTGATCGAGGATATCCCGGGGCAGCCGGTGGGCGGGAATGCCCACGCGAAGCATGCCGCCGGCCTTGGGCAGGGCCTCGTAAATGGTTGACTTGACGCCCTTTATGGCAAGATGATAGGCCGCTGACAGGCCCGCGGGGCCCGATCCGACGATGGCCACCTTCTCCGGGCGCTCTTCGGCCATGGGAATCTGGACCTTGCGCGGATCGAACTGGTCCGCGGCCAGGCGCTTTAAATTCCGGATGGAAACGGGCGCGTCCACCTCGCAGCGGCGGCAGGCGTCCTCGCAGCCGTGGGGGCAGATGCGGCCCAGCACGCCGGGCAGGGGCAGGTTCTCCATGATGATCTGAAGGGCCTGCTCGTACTTGCCCATCTTGACCATCTGCACATATCCCTGGACGTTCAGGCCCGCGGGGCACGCCAGGCGGCAGGGGGCCTTGTCGGCCTTCTGGATGGCGTAGGCGCCTGGAATGGCCTGCGGGTACTGCTTATAAGTGGCCTTCTTTTCGGAAAGGCCCTTGTCGTACTCGTTGGGCAGGGAGACGGGACAGACCTTGGCGCACTCCCCGCAGGAGGTGCATTTGGTTAGATCAACATACCGGGCCGCCGTGCGGATGCGGGCCTTGAAATCCCCCGGATCGCCGTCCAGGCTGATAAGCTCGGTATTGGGTAACAACTCGATGTTCAGATGCCGGCCGACCTCGACCAGTTTGGGCGAGATGACTCACATCGCGCAGTCATTGGTGGGAAACGTCTTGTCCAACTGGGACATGAGCCCGCCAATGGCCGCGGATTTTTCCAGCAGATACACGTAGTATCCGGAGTTGGCCAGATCGAGGGCCGACTGCATGCCGGCGATGCCGCCACCGACGACCATTACGGATCCGATGGGTTTCTGACTCATAAGATGCTCCTTGAAATATGGTTTACGGGGATTGATGATCCGCCTGCTTCCGCGCGTTTCGAATTCGGACCGGTTGTATTTTTAATCGACATGGGCAAGGTGTCCCGAAGCCTGATAGAATTTGAATGTTTATGCGGATTTATAAGGCGCCGCCCGCCCCCGGCCAAACCGGGGGCGGGAATCGCCAAGTTGGAAAACATAATGGATAATCGCGCGCAAGTCAAGGAAAAAAGGGATCTTTCCCAGGGCTTGAAACCATGCCCGATGCATGGTATATTCAGCCGATGAACCAGAATGAGCCCCGCGTCATCAACATAGCGCTTGTGGGCGGCGACGCCTGCGCCCGGGACGTGCTGAAGCGCACCACCCTCAATTTCCAGGAAAAGGGGGTCAACGCCCGCTTCACCGCCATGGCAGACCCCGACCCGGACAGCCCAGGCATGCGCCTTGCCCGGGACCTCGGCCTGCGGACCCTGGCCGACTTCCGCCAGCTCTACCGGCCCGAGTTCGACATCCACCTGATCATCGTCATCACGCCCCGGCCCGAGGTGTTCCAGCAGATACTGGACACCAGGCCCCAGCGCATCCGGATCATGTCCAACCACGTCTTTCAGATCTTCTGGGACGCCATCCGGTCCGACGAGCGCAAGTTCCGGGACCAGTTCCTGGAGATGAAGACCATCCTGGACGGCATCCAGGATTTTATAATGGTCATCTCCCCGGACATGACGGTGCTGGAGGTCAACGGCGCCTTTTTAGACAAGAGGGGCTACTCCCGCGACCAGGTGGTGGGCCGCAAGTGCCACGAGATTTACAGCCGCATGGGCCAGCACTGCGAGAACGAAGGCGATTCCTGCCCCCTGAAGCAGGTGATCCGCAACAAGAGCAAGGTGCGCCAGGTCCGCTCCCGGACATCCTCGGACGGCGGCATTCGCCACTTCGAGGCGGACATCCACCCCATTTGGGAAAAAGACGGCAAGATCTCAAGGTTCATCCACATCAGCCGGGACATCACCCAGCGCAAGCTGGCCGAGGAGCGGCTAACCCGGCGGCTGGAGGCCATGGTGGAAGAGCGCACCCGCCAGCTCAAGGAGACCCACCAGCAACTGCTCCACCAGGACAAGATGGCCTCTTTGGGCAAGCTGGCCGCCTCGGTGGTCCACGAGGTGAACAACCCCATCGCCGGCATCCTGAACCTGATCATGCTCATCAAGCGGATAAACTCCGAGGGCGAGCCCACCCCGGCCGAGCGCGAGCAGTTCGTCCAGTACCTGAACCTGATGGAGACCGAGACCCGGCGCATCAGCAGGATCGTGTCCAACCTTCTGGCCTTTTCCCGCCAGAGCAAGATGGAGGTGCGCCGGCTCGACATCAACCGGCTCATCGAGACCACCTTGTTCCTTAACGCCAACATGCTCAAGATCAAGGGCGTGAAGGTGGAAAAGCGGCTGGACGAGAACCTGCCCGCCCTGCTCGGCTCCGAGGACCAGTTGGAGCAGGTCTTCATGAACCTGATCTCCAACGCCGCGGAGGCCATCGAGGCGGCGGGCGGCGGCGCCCTCACCATCGCCACCCGGCACCTTTCCGAAGAAAAGGGGGCGCGGGTGGACGTGATCGACACGGGCGCGGGCATCCCGGAGGAAAACCTGGGCCGGCTTTTCGAACCCTTTTTCACCACGAAAAAAAAGGGCAAGGGCGTGGGCCTGGGGCTGTCGGTGGCCTACGGCATCGTCAAGGATCACGGGGGCGCCATCCAGGTCTCGTCCCAGGTGGGCATGGGCACAACCTTCCAGTTGACCCTGCCCCTGGAGACGACGGCCCGGCCGGAAGGCGCCGGGATGGGAGGCGGGATGAGCGCCATCTCCCGGGACCATCTCATCGGCGATGGAAGCGGTTCCACCACTGAGTCGTCAAGGCGACGGAAAACACCAACTGGAGAGACAAGATGAGCGGCACGCGCATTCTGATCGTGGACGACGAGCTGATCATGCGGGAATCTTTGGCCGGCTGGCTGCAGCGGGACGGCCACCATGTGGAAAAGGCCCCCAGCGGCGAAACGGCCCTTGGGATGCTGGAAAAGGCCCGCTTCGATATTCTGCTGGTGGACATCAAGATGGAGGGCATGAGCGGCCTCGAGGTGCTGAAACAGGTCAAGGAGCGGGACCCGGACGTGGCCGTGGTGATGATCACCGCCTACGGCTCCATCCCCTCTTCCATCGAGGCCATGAAAAACGGCGCCCGGGATTATCTGCTGAAGCCCTTCGACCCCAACGAGCTGGGGGTGCTCATCGAAAAGATCATGGAGAGCCAGGCCCAGGCAAAAGAGAACCTGTACCTGCGCGAGCAGCACCGGGAGCGAACCCGTTTTGAGAGCATGATCGGCCAGTCCGGGGCCATGCAGCGGGTGTTCGACTTCATCCAGGACGTGGCCGGCGCCGACACCACCATCCTGATCAACGGCGAAACGGGCACGGGAAAGGGTCTTGCGGCCAAGGCCATCCACACCACCAGCCCCCGCCGGGGCGGGCCCTTTGTGGGCATCAACTGCGGGGCCATCCCCGAACACCTGATGGAAAGCGAGCTGTTCGGCCACCAGAAGGGCGCCTTCACCGACGCCAAGGAGAACAAGAAGGGCCGGCTGGAGATGGCCCACGGCGGGACTCTGTTTCTAGATGAGGTGGGGGAGATCTCCATGCGGATGCAGATCGACCTTTTGCGGGTGCTCGAGGAGAGGGTCTTTTACCGGGTGGGCGGCACCCAGCCCATCGAGGCCGACTTCCGGGTTATCGCCGCCACCAACCGCAACCTGGACACGGCCATAAAAGAGGGCGCCTTCCGGGAGGACCTGTATTACCGGCTCAACGTCATCTCCTTTACCATGCCGGCCCTGCGGGAGCGCAAAGAGGACATCCCCCTGCTGGCCGACCACTTCCTGCGCCGCTTCTCCCAGGAGACCAACCGCCCGGTGGACGGCGTCTCCCGGGAGGCCATGGACGAGATGATGATGCACGAGTGGCCGGGCAACATCCGCGAGCTGGAAAACGCCATCGAGCGGGCCGTGGTGGTGGGCAAGCATAACCGCATCAAGCCCGAGGACCTGCCCATCTTCCGGCCCGGCCGCATGGAGGCCCCCCGGTCGATCTCCTTAAAGGACATGGAGCGGTCCCACATCCTGCAAATCCTGGAAGAGACCGACTGGAACGTGGCCCAGAGCGCCAGGCTGCTGGACATCGACCGGACCACCCTTTACAGCAAGCTCAAGAAATACGATCTGCGGAAGCCCTGATCCATGCCGCCCGCGTCAGGGACAATCGCCCCAGGGACCATCCTGATCTCCCCGGCCCCGGACGTGGATCAGGCCATCGCGGACGCGGTGGCCGCCGAGATCCGCCGGGTCTTTGACTGCCCCGTGGCCGTGGCGCCGGCGCTGGACGATATTTCCTTCGCCCTTGACCCGGACCGCGGCCAGTACCATTCCACGCCCATCAACGACATGCTGGACGCATCGACGCCACCGGAGTTTCTGAAGGTTATCGCCATCACCCGGGTGGATCTTTTCATCCCGATCCTGACCCATGTGTACGGCGAGGCCCAGCTCGGGGGGCGGGCATGCATCGTGTCGCTGCACCGGCTCGGGGAGGGGCTTTCCGCAGACGCGGACAACCCGGCCTACATGGGCCGCGTGATCAAGGAGGCGGCGCATGAGCTGGGCCACACCTTCAAGCTGCTGCACTGCAAGGACAAGGCGTGCATCATGCACTACTGCCGGAAAATCGGGGATGTGGACCGGAAATCGGGCGATCTTTGCCGGTACTGCAAGATACTGCTGGGAGACGAAAAAAAGCGGCTGGCCATCAACTGAAATATGCGGCTGGCCCTCAACTGAAATATTCGGTCTTGCTCGTCACCGTGGATTTGATGATGTTCAGCGTCTCGTGGAGCGCCGCGATCACATTCTCCCGGATATCGCCGGCCACCGCCAGAAACATCACGTCATCGCCCACGGCAAGGTCCCGGTCCGCGTTGATCCATGCCTGGACATCCACAATACCCGGACGCCGGCGGGCCTCGGCCAGCACCTGTTCCAGGCGCTCGGCGTCCACCGACACCCGAAGGCCCCGCACGGGCCGGCCGTCCCTTGCGGTTTCCCGCACAACGCCGTTGTGATACAGCGCCATGCCGGCCTTGCGGTAATCCGGATGGGCCTTTACGCGCTCCATGATGTCCGTGATCCTCATTGTTCCTCTCTTTCTTTTCTTTCAGACAGCATCGTTTCCGCCGCCTCAAGGTCTTCCGGCGTGTTGATATTGATAAAGGATATCAGGTCCGGGTCCAGCTCCCGCAGCCGCTTTTCAGACACCCGACGCACCCTGGCCCGATTGAAAAATTCCCGGATGCGAGGCCGGCCGGCCTCCAGCCGGTGGGCGATGCGCTCCAGGCAACGGCGGTGATAAACGGCGCACAGGGGCTCGAGGCCCGCTGCGGTTTCAGGCACCACCACGTCCATGTCGGGCGTTGCCAGCTCGCACAGGAAGGCGGCCAGTTCCGGCCGGATGAAGGGCGAGTCGCAGGCGGCGATAAAGGCCCTTTCATGCCCGGCGCTGTAAAGCCCGGCGTGGATGCCGGTGAGCGAGCTGCGCAGTTCATAAATGTCGGTGACGATCAGCGCGTCCAGGGGCAGGTAATCCACAGGGGTTGCGGCCACGATGACGATTTCACTGAAAAGCTTTTGAAATGTCTCGTAAATATAATGGATGAGCGGCCGGCCGGCCACCTGGGCAAAGGCCTTGTTCCGGCCGCCGAAACGGCTGTTGCGGCCACCGGCCAGGATTACGCCGGTGATACCAGACACGCCCATTTTCCCTCTAAACCCATCCTCAGTCTCCTTCTTCTTCCCCCTCCCACCATCATCGCGTGTTGATCATATTCCAAAGCTCGGTTAAAATCAACAGATGTCGCCGGCGCACCATGCGCCGGCCAACCGAACCGAGCGCCGGCCAACCGAACCGAAAGGAGATTAACCATGCCCACGCACATTCATAAGCACAAGATGGACGCGCCCGCAAGTGTCCGGGCCGCAGTACTCACCGTCTCCTCCACCCGCACGGAGGCGGACGATGAAAGCGGCCGATGGATCGCCACCCAGCTCAGGGCCCTGGGCCACGAGGTGGTCTTTTCCGACATTCTGCCCGACGACTCCCGCCGGATCGTCATGGGGGCCCGGGCGGTGATCCGGGAACACAGGCCCCTTGCGATGCTGGTCAGCGGCGGCACCGGCATCAGCCGAAAGGACGTGACCATCGAGGCCCTGCGCCCCATCTTTGAAAAGGAGATGACCGGCTTTGCCATTCTGTTCGCCATGCTCAGTCACGCCCAGGTGGGCTCCTCGGCCATCCTGAGCCGGGCCACGGCGGGCATCCACGAGGGCGCGGCCATCTTCTGCATGCCCGGCAGCCTTCGGGCCTGCCAGCTCGCCTGCGAGTCGATCATCTTTCCGGAGCTGGGTCACCTGGCCCGGCATCTGAAGGAGTGAAAAAATCTTGACTTGAAGGCCAAAGGATGCTAATAGATTTTGTTCGAGTCTGGAGGGATGGCCGAGTGGTTTAAGGCGGCGGTCTTGAAAACCGTTGAGCTACTGGCTCCGTGGGTTCGAATCCTACTC
>JAABTE010000323.1 GCA_011390035.1 Desulfobacteraceae bacterium
TTCCAGGCAGGTGATCATCTGGTTGCCCACCGCGCCCGTGGCGCCCACCACGGCCACGTTCCATTTTTTCTCGGACACGGTACCCTCCTTGGGTCGCGTTCAGTAAACGCGATGGAATTATGCGTCGATTATTTTAACTTTTTAATTATAATCAGGGGGTTACAACGCCATCACGCCGCCGCCTCCACATGAGCGGCCACCAGATCCCCCACCTCGCTGGTGGAATGGCCCATCCGCCCGGCGCCCACATCGGCGATGTCTTCCCGCAGGACCTTCATGATGCCCGCCTCGATCAGGCCGGCGGCCCGGCGTTCGCCCAGTGTCTCGAGCATGATCTGGGCCGCGCCGATGGCGGCGATGGGGTTGATGACGCCCCGCCCGGTGTACTTTGGCGCCGAGCCGCCGATGGGCTCGAACATGGAAACCCCGGCCGGGTTGATGTTGCCGCCGGCGGCGATGCCCATGCCCCCCTGGATCATGGCCCCCAGATCGGTGATGATGTCGCCGAACATGTTGTCGGTGACGATCACGTCGAACCACTCCGGGTTCTTGACCATCCACATGCAGATGGCGTCCACATGGGCGTAGTCTGCCTCGATGTCCGGATACTCGGCGGCCACTTCCCTGAAGACCCGCTCCCACAAGTCGAAGGCATAGGTGAGCACGTTGGTCTTGCCGCAGAGGGTCAGCTTTTTGCGCCGGTTGCGGCCGCGGCAGTATTCGAAGGCGAAGCGCACGCACCGCTCAACGCCCTTTCGGGTGTTGATGGATTCCTGCACCGCCACCTCGTCCGGCGTGCCGTATTTGAGTACACCGCCGGCGCCGGCGTACAGGCCCTCGGTGTTCTCCCGCACCACCACGAAATCGATGTCTTCCGGGCCCTTGCCCTTGATGGGGGTGGCCACGCCCTCGTACAGCTTCACCGGCCGGAGGTTGATATACTGGTCAAAATGGAAGCGCAGCTTGAGCAGGATGCCCTTTTCCAGGATGCCCGGCTTGACGTCCGGATGGCCGATGGCGCCCAGAAAGATGGCGTCGGCCCGGCCGAGCGCCGCCAGGGTCTGGTCGGACAGGATCTCGCCGGTGGCCTTGTAATGCTCGCCGCCGAGGTCAAAACGGGTGAAGTTGAGCCCGAAGCCGCATTTGTCCGCAGCCTTTTCCAGCACCTTGATGCCCTCGGCCACCACCTCGGGGCCGGTGCCGTCTCCCGGCACCAACGCAATCTCGTAAGTCTTCATTAGGAATCTACTCCGTCAAATGGGCGATAATCGACGCGCCGGCGGAAACCCGCTGGCCCGGTGTCACGGCGCATCGGGCGTCCGGCGGCAGATAGACATCCAGCCGGGAGCCGAAACAGATCATGCCGAACCGCTGCCCTCTGGACAGGCGCTCGCCGCCGGCCACGCCGCAGATGATCCGGCGGGCCACAAGCCCCGCGATCTGCACGAAACAGACCGACTGGCCCCCGGGCGTTTGGATGGTAACGGCGTTGTGTTCGTTTTCCAGGGACGCCTTGTCCCGATTGGCGGACAGGAATCGCCCCGGCTGATAGGCCACCCGGGTGACGCGGCCGTCGTAGGGGGCGCGATTGACATGGACGTTGAACACGTTCATGAAAATGCTGATTTTAAAGGCCGGTCCGGGCATGTGGGGGTTGTCTTCCACCAGCGCGGCCAGGATCACCCGCCCGTCCGCCGGGGAAACCACCGCGCCGGGAACGTCGGGCGTTGCCCGCTCCGGATCCCTGAAAAAGGCGCAAACGAAGATCGTGGCCGCCAGCGCCATCAGGGTGAAAAAATGGAGCTGGAGGATGGCCAGTATCAGGGTGATGAAGGCCCCCGCGATGATCAGCGGATAGCCCGGGGCGGCGATGGGAAACGCCACCGGCCGGGGCGGCTGGGGCCATGTGAATCGAATATCCGACGGGGCGGATTGTTTTTCCTTGTCTTTTTCCATTAGCCCTTACCGAAAATTTGAAAAGCGCAAAACCGCCGTTCTCGGCGCCTTGCGCTCCGGAATTAAAGCCATCATTTTCGTTAGAGAAGATAACTATCAGATAAATGCCGCAATGTCAACTAAAATAAATCGGATCGTAACAGGGGCGCCGGATCGGGGGCACGCCGCACGGGCGGCGCCGGATCGGGGCCACCCCGCCGCCGGCATCATGCCGGCATTCGGGCGTCTGACTTTCGGATATAGCGCGGAACAAACCGGGCCGGATCATCCGCCTCGCCGGCCAGCAGGCGCCGGCGGCCCAGAAACGCCAGTGTGGCGGCCCGGACCCAGTCGGTCTCCGGCGAGGCGAAGCGGGCGCTGTCGCCAACCACCGTGCGGATGCGATCCGCGTAAAGCCGCGCGCCGTCTCCCACCAGCAGGCAAGGGCCATGGATGTCCTCCGCGGCCGCCTCCGGGGGCAGGACATCCTCCGGCGCCGCCTGGCGCATCCGGCCATCGATCCATTCATAGGAGCAGCAATAGACCTCGCCCCGGCGGGCGTCCATCAGAGCGCGAATCCGCCCGCTTTCGGCCGGCGCCTGGGCTGCCAGGGCCTCAAGGTTGGAAACCCCGGCCAGCGGCCGGCCGGTGGCCTGGCACAGGCCCTTGACCGTTGCTACCCCGATGCGCAGGCCGGTGAAGCTGCCCGGGCCCCTGCCCGCCACGAAGCCGTCCATGTCGGCAAGGGTCATGCCGGAAAGCTCAAGGGCCATGGTCACCATCCGCATCAGGTGGCGGGAATGGGTGCTTCGGCTGACGGATGTCACCTCCGCCCGGAGTTCCTCGCCGTCGGTCACGGCCACCGAGCAGCTCCGGGTGGCCGTGTCCAGCGCCAGCAGCCTCATGGGCGGCGGCGCCCCCGCCCGGCGACGCCGCCGGCCGTCCTGGCCGGGTCGGTCTCGCCCCCGGCCGACATCGCATCCTTTCCGGCCGGCATCGCATCCCCTCCGGCAGGCATCCCATCCCCTCCGGCAGGCATCCCATCCCCTCCGGCAGGCATCGCATCCCCCTCGGTCGGCGCCGCATCCGTCTCGGCCAACATCGCATCCCCCTCGTCCGGCAATGCATCGCCCTCGTCCGGCGGCTCCTCCAGGGCGTCCCCCAGAATCAGGGGCAGCACCTCATCCATGTGCG
>JAABTE010000324.1 GCA_011390035.1 Desulfobacteraceae bacterium
CTCCGGCGTAAAATTTGTGAGATGTTTTATATCTCCAGACAACCCCTTTTCCAGTGCCTTTAATTTACGTATGATCTTTATCGCATCTTTTTTTGAGACTGTTTTTAAATCTTTAACAGCCTTCGGCATCAATTCGATACGAAACATTCATGCTCCATCAGCTTTTTTCTCTTTCATTTTGGCTCCTCTATCAGATGAGTATCATCATTGACACGGCGCGATCAAGCGAAAATGGGCATGGCTGTTGCATGCGACGCGCTAAAAGTGATGCCACCCGAACCTTTCGCATATCGCCGCAAAGCCCCCATCCGGAGCCGTCTCGATGACCACCGGCTCGCCGGTGAAGGGATGCGCGAAGGCCAGGCGCGTGGCGCACAGCAGCAGCCGATGGCATCGGAGCGCCTCCTTGAAAAGGCGGTTGTGATGGTTGTCCCCGTGGCGGCGGTCGCCGATGACGGGATGGGAGATGCCCCGAAGATGCCGGCGAATCTGGTGCATTCGGCCGGTGCGAGGGGTGACCTCCAGAAGCGAGTAGCGGGCCGTGGGGTGGGGCCGGACCGGGTAGGGCAGTTCCACCCGGCCGATGCTCCGGAAGCGGGTTTCCGCCGGCAGGAGGCGCGCCGTCTGGTGATTTGCGAGGATGTCCCGGGTCAGGGGGCGGTGGATCAGGCCCTCGTCCGGCGCATGGCCCCGCACCACGGCCAGATACCGCTTTTCCACGGAACGGGTCGAAAACAGGCGCATCATGCGCCGCGCCGCCTCGGTAGTCCGGCCGCACAGAAGCACACCGGAGGTTCCCTGGTCCAGGCGGTGGACCAGCTTGACCTGATGGTCCAGCCGCTCCCGCAGCATCTGGATGGCGAAGCGGCGGGCGTTTCGGGTCATCCGGCTCCGGTGGACGGGCAGGCCCGGGGGTTTATGAATGGCCACATACCATTCGTCCGCATAGAGAATTTGCAGTTCCGGCAATCGTTTTTCTCCAATATCCATGTAAGTCCACCGAATCCGATCCTATCCGCCCAGAACCCGAATCCGCACGCTGTCGTAATTGCCCCCCAGGTCCATCACCGTCAGGGTGAAGGTTCCGGTCCGGTCGAACTGATATACCCTCGGCTCGTCCAGCCCGGCCCGGGCGATCACCGCCCCGTCCAGCATCCAGAAAAGACCGCCCCGCCCCCCCTGGGCCTGGAGGGTGACTGCCGGCAGCCGGGTTCTGGCCCCCGGCGCCCGGAAGACCGTCTCCGGGGAAATCCCCATGATCCGCACCGTGTCCGCCGCCGAGGCCACGGGCCGGTGGCAGATGGGATCAAGCCTTGGAATCCGAGAGGCCCTCCGCTGGCGGGGTTTTAGCCAGGGGCCGGCGGCCATGGGCCATCGGGCGATTAATCTTACCACGGGATCGGGCGCGGGGCAATCGGCTTCCACCCGCAGGCCGGTGGCCGGGTTGATCAGGATGGCGACGGGGTTGGCCATCCAGTGGCGGTCATTGCGGTCCGGCAGGGTGGGGGGCACCAGGCCGTTGAGGGTCCAGGCGTATCGGCGCTCCTGGCAATGGGGATCGTCGCCGCCATCCGGCGCCGTTCCCAGGGGCCAGCATATTTCGATCCGCGAAACGCCCTCCGGGATGGGCGGCGGCGCCGACCAGTGGCGGGGCAGAGCGTCGATGATGGCAAACAGCAGGGGCGCTGCTGTGGCGCGGCCGTGCTGGCCCGGCGAGGGGGTGCCGTCGGGCCGGCCCACCCAGACGCCCACCGCGTGCCGGTCCGTCACCCCCACTGTCCAGGCGTCGCGGAAGCCATAGGATGTGCCGGTCTTCCAGGCCACGCGGCGGGATTCAGCCATCTCCAGTTGCCCCCAGGGCAGGTCCGGCCGCCGGTTGTCCGCCAGGATGCGGCGGATTATCCAGGCCGCCCCAGGCGACATCATCCGCCGGCGCCGGATGGGCGCGTCCCGTGTGAATCGGGGCCGGCCGGCCAGCCCGTCCGAGGCCAGGGCGGTAAAGGCAGCCGTCAGATCCTCCAGGGAAACCCCCACGCCCCCCAGGATCATGGACAGGTTCGGCCCCGCGTGATCCGGATACGCAAGATCCAGCCCCCCCTGGCGCAATCGGGCGTCGAAATAGCGCGGCTCCAGCCGGTCCAGCAGGTCCACCGCCGGGATGTTCAGGGAGCGGCCCAGGGCCTCGGCCGCGCTTACAGGACCTGAAAAGTTCAAAGAGAAATTGGCCGGGCTGTACCCGTCGAAGGTGAAGGGCGCGTCCACCAGCAGGCTTTCGGAATGGATAAGGCCGTCCTCTATTGCAAAAGCGTAAAGGAACGGCTTTAAGGTAGAACCGGGAGACCGGGCCGCCCGGATCATGTCCACATGGCCATACCGGCTGTCATCCAGAAAATCGGCCGACCCCACATACGCCTTGACCGCCAGGGTCTCGTTTTCCAACACCAGGGCTGCCGCGGATGTCCCCGCCGGCAGGGGCGCCACATAAGACCGGATCATCGATTCCAGGCTTTCCTGCAGAGCCGGGTCGATCCATGTGCGAATGGTGCCGGAGTCGGCCGCCGCCTCCCAACCCGCCCGCGCCCGCCGCGCCAGCAGGGGTGCCATCATGGGATGATCGTCAAACAGTGGCCGCACCGCCTCCATCCGGGCATCGGCCACCGTCTCAGCGTCCCACACCCCAAAAGCCGCCATCCGCTCCAGCACCTTGTCCCGCCCTAGGGCCGCCCGCTCCGGATGCCGATCCGGCCGCAGCCGCGTCGGAGACTGGGGCAGCACCGCCAGCAGAGCCGCCTCTGCGTGGCTCAGTTCGGCCGGCGACTTGCCAAGGTAGGCATGGGCCGCCGCCCGCACCCCCTCGATGGGGCCGCCGAAGGGGGTGTAGTTGAGATAAAATGTGAGAATCTGATCCTTTGTGTAATAGTATTCAAGCTGAAGCGCCCGGAATATCTGATACAGCTTCCCGCCCACTGCGCGGGAATGGGGATAAAAGATCCGGGCCACCTGCATGGTGAGGGTGGAGCCGCCGGAGACGATCTTTCCGGAGCGGACGCAGGCCCACAGCGCCCGGCACAGGGACCATGGGTTGACGCCGGGGTGGTATCGGAAATACCGGTCCTC
>JAABTE010000325.1 GCA_011390035.1 Desulfobacteraceae bacterium
CGGCCTTCGGTACGGCCGCGTCTGCATCCTGGCCGACGCCGATTCGGACGGGCTGCACATCGGCGCCCTGCTTTGCGCGCTTTTCCTGCGCCACTTCACCCCGCTGGTTGAAAAAGGCCACATCCATGTGGCCATGCCGCCGCTTTACCGCATCGACGTGGGCAAGGAGGTCCATTACGCCCTGGACGAGGAGGAGAAGCGCCAGATCCTGGACCGCATCCAGCGGACCAAAAAAAACGGCAAGATCAACGTGCAGCGGTTCAAGGGCCTGGGCGAGATGAGCCCGGCCCAGTTAAGGGAGACCACCCTGTCGCCGGACACCCGGCGCCTGGTGCGCCTGACCCTGGCGGGGGCGGGCCCCCCGGAGGAGATGCTCGACATGCTGCTGGCCCGCAAAAGGGCGGCGGACCGTCGGCGATGGCTTGAAGACAAGGGAAATCTGGCGGAGGCGATAGCGTAGCATGAACACGGCAACAACCATCAACGGAGACGGAATCGAGCAGCTCCCCCTGGCCGTCTTCACGGAAAAGGCGTATCTGGAATACGCCATGTATGTGATCCTGGACCGGGCGCTGCCCCACATCGGCGACGGCCTTAAACCCGTCCAGCGCCGCATCGTTTACGCCATGTCGGAGCTGGGCCTCAAGGCCACGGCCAAGTACAAGAAATCGGCCCGGACGGTGGGCGACGTGCTGGGCAAGTTTCACCCCCACGGCGACACGGCCTGCTACGAGGCCATGGTGCTCATGGCCCAGCCCTTTTCCTACCGTTACCCGCTGGTGGACGGGCAGGGCAACTGGGGTGCGCCGGATGATCCGAAGTCCTTTGCCGCCATGCGCTACACCGAGGCCCGGCTGTCCGCCTACACCGACGCGCTGCTTGCCGAGCTGACCCAGGGCACGGTGGACTGGCTGCCCAACTTCGACGGCACCCTCACCGAGCCGGCCATCCTGCCCGCCCGGCTGCCCAACGTGCTTTTAAACGGCGCCTCGGGCATCGCCGTGGGCATGGCCACCGACATCCCGCCCCACAACCTCGGTGAGGTGGCCGGCGCCTGCATTCACCTTTTGGACAACCCGGACGCAGACGTGGCCGCCCTGCGCAAGTTCATCCCCGGCCCCGATTATCCCACGGGGGCCGAGATCATCACCCCGGAAGCCGAGCTGAGCGAGATCTACCGCCACGGCTCCGGCACCCTGCGCCTCCGGGCGGTCTATCACATGGAAGACGGCGACATCGTGATAACCGCGCTGCCCCACCAGGCCTCGGGCGCCCGGATCATGGAGCAGATCGCCGCCCAGATGCAGGGCAAGAAGCTGCCCCTGGTGGCCGACCTGCGGGACGAGTCGGACCACGAGGCCCCCACCCGGATCGTGGTTTCCCTGCGCTCCAACCGGGTCGATGCCGACGCGGTGATGAACCACCTGTTTGCCACCACCGACCTGGAGCGCGCCTACCGGGTCAACATGAACGTCATCGGCCTGAACGGAAAGCCCCATGTCAAGGGCCTCGTGGCCATGCTCTCCGAATGGCTCGAATTCCGGACCCAAACCGTCCGCCGCCGCCTCAGCCATCGCCTGGACAAGGTGACGCGCCGCCTGCACATCCTTGAGGGCCTGCTCATCGCCTTTCTGAACATCGACGAGGTGATCGCCATCATTCGCGGCGAAGACGCGCCCAAGCCGGCGCTCATGGAGCGCTTCGGCCTCACCGACATCCAGGCCGAGGCGATCCTGGAACTCAAGCTGCGCCACCTTGCCAGACTCGAAGAGATAAAGATCCGGGGCGAGCAGTCGGATCTGGAAAAGGAGCGGGAGAACCTGGAGCGCACACTGGCCTCGCCGGCCCGTCTCAAGTCGGTGATCCGGGGCGAGCTGCGCGCCGACGTCCGCGCCTTCGGCGACGCCCGCAGGTGCGCCATCGTTCAGCGGGCCGAGGCCCAGGCCTTTTCCAGGGCCGAGATCACCCCGGCCGAGCCGGTGACGGTGGTGCTGTCTGAAAAGGGCTGGGTCCGGGCCGCCAGGGGCCACGACATCGATCCATCCAACCTGAGCTACAAGGCGGGGGACTGGTTCCGGGACGCCGCCGCCGGCCAGAGCCATCAGCAGGCCGTCTTCATCGACTCCACCGGCCGGAGCTACTCCCTGCCGGCCCACTCCCTGCCGTCGGCACGGGGGCAGGGCGAGCCGTTGAGCGGCCGCCTCGGCCCGCCGCCGGGGGCCGAGTTCATGGCCGTGCGCATGGGGCCGCCGGAAACCCGCTACCTGGTGGCCAGCGACGCGGGCTACGGCTTTATCATCCCCCTGAGCGAAATGTTCTCCAAGAACCGCACCGGAAAGGTCCTGCTCAACGTCCCGAAGGGATCGCTGCCCCTGCCGCCGGTCCGCCTCGACGCGCCGGAGACGGATCGCGTCTGCGCCCTCACCACGACCGGCCGCCTGCTGCTGTTCCCGGTGGCGGACCTGCCGGAGCTGACAAAAGGCAAGGGCAACAAGATCATCGGCATCCCGCCGGCCAGGCTCAAGTCGGGCGAGGAGAAGGTGATGATTCTGATGGCCATCCCCGCCCAGTGCCAGCTTCGGATCCACGCCGGCAAGCGCCACATGACGCTGAAAGGCTCGGACCTGTCGGCCTACGAGGCCGAGCGGGGCCGAAGGGGCCGCAAATTGCCCCGGGGTTTTCAGAACGTGGACCGCCTGGAGACCCTGACCGCCGACACAGACGATAACGGCGACATCGGCGGGCAGATGCCGCTGATATGACCCCCCCGCCGGATCAATCGCCTCCGGGACATCCGGCTCCGGGTCATGAGCCCGACGATCGCCCCCGGCTGGTGGTGATCTGCGGCCCCACCGGCATCGGCAAGACCGCCGCGGCCATCGCCGCGGCCAGGGCCTTCGGCGGCCAGATCGTGGGCGCCGATTCCATGCAGATCTACCGACACATGGACATCGGCACCGCCAAGCCCACCGCCGCCGAGCGGGCCGCCGCGCGGCATCACCTCATCGACATCCGGAACCCAAACGAGGATTTCGACGCCCGCGCCTACGCCGAAACCGCCCGAAAAGTCGTCCGGGACCTGATCCGCCAACACATCCCCCCCATCGTTGCCG
>JAABTE010000326.1 GCA_011390035.1 Desulfobacteraceae bacterium
CCGCCCACAGAGTCCACCCTGTCCCCCCATTCCACCCATCCCAGCTCGTTCAGCACCCCCCTCCGCGCCGCCTCCACATCCCGCGTCCAGTCATGATTTTCCGGCATCAGCGCCCAGGCCATGTCCAGATAGGCCGTCCGCCTCCCAAGGTCATGGGCCGTCCGTGCCAACCCCTCCACCCATGCCAGCGTGCCCAGGCACCCTTCCAGCCCCGACGAATCCGTCACGATCCCGGCCATCCGTCGCGGATCACCCGAATCCGCCGCGTCCCGCAGCCCGGCGATGGCCCTGGCCCCTTCCGCCAGCCGCCCCAGCCCATCCTCCGCGGCGCCGGCCGACGGAATGGGCGCTCCCCAGAAGATGATCCCGCTCTCAAGCCGCGCCATGGCGCGCCGGGTTCGCCGGCTCAAGCCGGCCAGAGCGTCGGACAACGCCCCCAGCGCCATGGCCTCGCCACGGGACAGCCCGGCGGCCGCTTCCGGCGGCAGCCCGATTCTTTCCCCCAGCAGGCGCAGCGCCGTCGGATCCCAGGGAACATCCGGCTCGATGGCGTCGAATGTCAGCAGCTCCGCCAGGGGCCGGCCGGCCAGCTCCCCGATGCGGGCGAAGTCATAGCGCTCGCCATGGAGCGACAGCCGCGCCTGCCCGTTGCGTATCAGGGCCGCAACGAGTACCATCACCCACTCGGCCTCCAGGCGCAGGTCGGGGCATTCCATGTAGCCCTCGCCCCCCGCCTCCCGTATCAATTCCCCCCGGCGCAGGGCCCGTTCCGGGCCACGGGCGCTCATCCGCCGGATGATTTCCATGGCATGGGGGGAGCCGTTGGGGTTGAGTCTTCCGTCCTCCATCAGGCCGAGGGCCGAAAGCGCCGTCCGGCTGTCGGCGGTGGCCGGAGCGCCTGCGATCTGGCGCAGGGCCTCCTGGGCCGCCTTTTTGCGCCGGGCGCTGGGGATCAGCGCGGGGAAGCGCGGATAGGCGGGGGCCTGGGCCTCGAAATGGCCCGCCAGGCAGGCACCGGCCACAGCATTCACCATGTGTCGGAAGAAGCGCGGGCCGTCTCCGGCGGCATCGGCCTCGGCCGGATCGAAGGCACGGGGCCATTGGCCCAGGGGGGCGGCCCGCTGGCGGTGTACCAGGTCGAAGGCCGTTTCCGCATGCTCGTCCAGCCACAGGAACATGGCCTTAAGATACTCGTCCGCCCGATTCTCATAGCGGTTTTCCCCCCGGCTTTCCGCCCGGTCGCCGCCGGGGTCCGGCAGCCTCGCCGCGCTTTCCAGGGCCGCCGCGTATCGGCGAAGGGCTTTTTCGAAGGCGGGGTCCATCCGCCGCATCCGCAGCAGCGCCCAGTCCTCCCGCAAGGGGAGCTGGATGGCGGGGGCATCGAAGGGTTCGAGAACGTAGAGCCTGAAGTCGGCCGGGGGAAGGGGGCCGCAGTCATGGCAGGGGTCGCCGAAGATCAGGTAGCCCCTTCGGGGGGCGTTGCGCTCCCGCCATATCAGCTCGTGGTTCCACACCCGGTAGCCGGCCACATAGGTGTCGTAGGTGCATTCCATGGCCCGCTTGAGTACCTCCCGGTAATAGCGGTCCAGCTTGCGGGGGGGCAGCCTGCCTGCCCGCTCCTCGATGCGGATGTCGGCGTCCTCGGGCTTGCCCAGGTCCAGGTAGTACTGGCCGTTGTCCGCGTTCACAGACAGAAACTGGCCGTTGACCGTTCGGTAGATCTCGTCGAGTACCTCCCGCACATGGGCGGTGAGCCGCTCGGCCGGGTCCGGACCAGGTTGTTCCCCATGGGGCGGTTTTCCGCCGGAAGATTCCCTGTCCGGCGGTTCCATGCCGCCTGTTCCGGCGCCATCAGGGCTCCGGAGGCTCCCCGCGGGCGATTCCGCGGCCGGCGGCGGGCACAGGGCGTCCCGAAGCTCCCGCGCCGTGGGCCCCAGGCGGGTGTGGATGCCGCCGGTGGTGAGCCGGTGCAGGGACAGGGCGTGGATCAGGCGAATGGCCAGATCCCGGTGTTCGGGCCGGGTGAAGGCCCGGCGGACCCGGCTTTCTATGACCTGGCTGGCCCCGATCACCTCCCGGATCTCGGGGATGGCGGCGTAGGACGGCTCCCGGGTCAGGGTTTCCCAGTAGCGCTCGCAGGTGATCAGGCCCGGATGGTCTTCGGGCACCGGCTCGGCCAGCAGGCGGCGCACCCGGGTGGAGAGAGTGGAAAGGATCTCCTGCTTTTCCACCGCCTCGATGCGCTCCAGCAGATCGATGTAGTCCGGGTGGACCGGGAACAGGTCCACGAACCGGTCCATCCGATTGGCGATGGCCGGATGGAAGGGGGCGAATCGGGCCAGGTGGGCGCGGATGCGGCGCTGCTGTTCCGGCGTCTTGCGCAGCAGTCGGCCGGCGATCACCGCGTTCAGGTCGTCCGGCGTGATGCGCACCCGCTCGAAGGGGCCCCGGACCCGGCGGAGGTTTTCGGTCACGAAGATCATCTCCAGGGGATCGAAAAGGGCCTCCCGTATGCCGGCCATCAGCCGGAACGGGCTGCTGCCGCAGATGTCTCCCATTTCATAAAGGAAGTGCAGATCCGACAGGATGGCCGGGTGGGACCGGGTTCTCAGGTAGTCCACCAGCTCGTCCACCACCATGAGCAGGCCGCTGTCCGGATGGCTCTCGGCGAACCGGGCGATCTGGTCCTCCAGGGACGTGGGCGGCGGGGAGCAGGCCGCGTCCATGACGGGATCGGCGGGGCGCTCGGCCTCCCGCGCCGCCCCGCCCGCCGCGTCGCCCTCCAGGAACCGCCGCAGACGGCGCAGAACGATCTCTCTCAGGGGCAGGGGCGTGGGGCCGATCTCCAGGCGGATCACCCGGAACCGGCCCGCGATGGCCTCCGCCGCCTCGGCCACGTCCCGCCGGGGCAGGGCCGAGGCCGGCGAAAGGCCCTCGGCGATGTTGGCCAGCGCGCCCATGATGTGGGATTTGCCGGTGCCGTGGTTGCCCAGGATCAGCACGCCCCGGCCGGGGCGGTCAAGGCGGAGCGGCTCGATGGCGCGTCGGATGAGCCGGTCGGCCATTTCATCTGAGATGACCAGCTCGGAGACCAGGCG
>JAABTE010000327.1 GCA_011390035.1 Desulfobacteraceae bacterium
GCGAATGTTGGCGTTTGTCCCAAGGGCCGCAGTCATGTCGGTGAAGCCGAGGATCGCCATCGCCCCCGGGCCGGACAGCTCCGGGCGGGGGTCGGAAACGATGTGGCCGCTTCGGCATCCGGACAGGAGCATGCACATGAAAAGCACCAGGGCCAGAGCTGCCAGGGCGCCGGTTCGGCTTGGGAAGCGGCGGGGGGCGCGGTGCAGGAGACGATGACCGGCGGGGCGGGGGGGGGACGCCATGGGCGGAGCAAACGATGTGGACTGGATGGATTCGGTCATGCGCGACTCCTGTTCTATGAGGCAGCCCGTGTTTTTCATCAGACCCGCCAGGTTCATAAAACGCCCTTTGAGGAAACCACCCCCCGGGCCCGCTCCTCCGGGGAGACGGCCGCGTCGAGGGCGCGGGCGGTGGCCTTGAAAATGGCCTCGATCATGTGGTGCATGTTCTCGCCGCAGGCCACGTTGATGTGGAGGGTGGCACCCGCCCGGACGGCGAAGGCCCGGAAAAATTCCTTTGCCAGTTGGATGGTGAAAGCGTGGGAGGCCGGGTCCTGGGGAGGCGGGACGTTGAAGGCCAGAAAGGGGCGCCGGGAAAGATCCACGGCAACCGTTGCCAGGGTCTCGTCCATGGGCACCGAGGCGTGGCCGTAGCGGCGGATGCCGGCACGGTCTCCGAGGGCCTGGTCAAAGGCATCTCCCAGCACGATGCCCACGTCTTCCACGGTGTGGTGGAAATCAACATGCAAGTCCCCTTGCGCCCGTACTGTCAGATCGAAATAGCCGTGGACGGCCATCAGCGTGAGCATGTGGTCGAAAAAGCCGATGCCCGTGTCGATGGCGCAGTTTCCCGATCCGTCCAGATTCAGCTCCAGATGGATGCGGGTTTCCCGCGTGTTGCGATCAAGGACGCTGGAACGGGTCAATTGCGTATGCATGGGTGAGTATTCATGGGTGAGTATGCATGGGCGAATTCGGGCATGGGGTTTTTATGGGCGACGGCACCGGAACCCAGAGGACCGCCCGGAGGCAGGCCGATGGCATGAGTTGGCAAGGGCCGGATCGGGATCATGGTGGTTGGCGGCAAATGGCATGGCGAATTTGAGTGTTGGTGGAGATGAGGGGGATCGAACCCCTGACCTCAGCATTGCGAACGCTGCGCTCTCCCAACTGAGCTACATCCCCACACGCAACTTGAATTATATACCAGATCCAGCCCTCGCAGTCAACTAAAAAGATGCGTTGTCAGCTTATTTTTTCAGGCCGTCATCAATCCCCGTCCAGGAAATCGCCGATGCCGCCCAGAATCGAGCCTTCTCCCTTTCCGCCGCCTCCGGTCTGGGGCGCCGCCTGGAGCATGCGGCCGGCCAGGCGCGAGAAGGGCAGGCTCTGGAGCCAGACCTTTCCCGGCCCCTGGAGGATGGCGAAAAAGAAACCCTCGCCGCCGAACAGCATGGTTTTCACGCCGCCGGCCTGCTGGATGTCGAAATCCACCGTTGGCTCGAAGCCCACCACGCACCCGGTATCCACATGCAGGATCTCGCCCGGGGCCAGCTTGCGCTCCACCACCGTGCCGCCGGCGTGCAAAAAAGCCATGCCGTCGCCGTCCAGCCGCTGCATTATGAAGCCCTCGCCGCCGAACAGGCCGGTCATGATCTTGCGCTGAAGGTGGATGCCCACCGCGACCCCCCGGGCCGCGCACAGAAAGCTGTCCTTCTGGCAGATGATGGTGCCGCCGATCTCGGCCAGACTCACGGGAATGATGTTGCCCGGAAACGGCGCCCCAAAGGCCACATGGGCCTTGCCCTTGCCCGTGTGGGTAAAGATCGTCATAAACAGGCTCTCACCGGTGAGCAGGCGCTTGCCCGCCCCCATAAGCTTGCTCATGAAGCCCTTGCCGGCACTGGTGGAAGATCCATCCCCGAAGATGGTCTCCATGTTCACGGATGCGTCCTTGTACATCATGGCGCCGGCCTCGGCCACGGCGCTCTCGCCGGGGTCCAGCTCCACCTCCACAAACTGCATCTCATGACCCACGATGCGATAGTCGATCACATCCGAGCGCGTACTCCCGCCCACCGGCGGCGGGCCCGGCGTTATGCTCGGCGATGACGGCGTCACCTGATGCAGCTCGGGCACCTGGGAGATGGGCTGCCATTCCGAAAATCCGTCCCGCCACGCGTGTCCATCCGCGTTGGCCCGCGCCCGTCCGACGGCCTCTTCCTGGGAAAGGGGGCCGTCCTGCTGGCCGTTGTAGCTCAGATACCACTGTGTCATGACCGCTCCTCTAATCGAATGAGTTGATGATAATCGATCGGAATCAGGTCTTGCCAGAATCCGGCCCTATCGGGTTTGAGCCGATCCTGTTCGATCTTATCCGATCTTTTCCGCTCCGACAGACTCATGGATGGCGCTCACGTCATCGGCGGCCAGATCCAGCCGGTTGGCCAGCTCCCTCAGATAGGACCTTTCGGCCTCCGAATCCAGATCGATGGCCGCCAGCGACGCGGCGTAAACGGATCTGGCCATCTCGGGATCCTTCACGTCCGCGACCAGGGATTCCATCTCCTGGGGCGCGGCCATCTCCGTTTCGATGAAGGCCCGCTCGTCGGCGTTGATGCCCACGGATTCGAGCTTTTCAATGATCCGGCTCCGCTCGTCCGCGTCGATCATGCCATCGGCCGCGGCCGAGGCGATCATGGCACGCACCAGCAACAGGGCCTCCTGGATTTCCGGCGCGGCGGGATCCGCGGCAGATGGCGGCGCCGCGGGCGGCCCGCCCGTCAGCGGCCCGCTCACCGGCGGGTTCGGCGGCGCGCTCGCTCGCCCGAGATCCGGCGGCCCGCCATGGGGCCGGGCCGTTCCCGGCGGCGGCGGCGGAACGCTGGCCGGCACGCCGGACTGGGACAGGCTGCCCGTCGGGGGCGTGCTTGCCACGCCCTCCATCTTGTTCTTATAATGGCTGATGGCCTCCAGCGCAACCCCCAGAACCCCCAATCCTGCGCCCTTGGGCGCGGACAGGCGCTTTCCCTGGTCGGATCGGCTTCCCAACAGACCCCTCAGAAGCTTTTTGGCATCGATCATGCAACGAACCTC
>JAABTE010000328.1 GCA_011390035.1 Desulfobacteraceae bacterium
GTCGAAGCCCAATTTAGATCCTCCTTAAATTCCTTGGTAGGTTAACGATTGCCATAAATTTCGATCAGGGCCCACCCGCCCGGGCCGAAGCTCCGGGCCTTTGAAAGCGTCGCGTGTGGTCCATCCCTCCTTTCCACAACCCGGACTGTATGTGTTTTTAGATATTTCCGACATTATGGTCTGTGCGCCGAAGCTCTGTACACGGCGCCTATCATCCCATCTTTACAAAGGTTCCTGAATTATATTGATAGGGCGAATTTGTCAACAGTTGAATGGAAGAAAATTTCTTAATCCGATTCATTCCGCTTCATTCCGCCACCTTGCGCCGCTCGGCCATGCGCTTTTTCAGCCGCGGGAACAGATCAATGTCCGTATGGGGCAGAAACAGGGCCGCAACATAATGGTCCATGTACGAGCCGGTCTCGGACAGCTCGAAGTTGGTCATCTTCCGGGTCACCTCCACCACGTCCCGCCGGATGCGGTTGGTGAGCGAACTCATCTTTGCCCCCATCAGCGACCCGTTGCCCACGAAGGTCACCTTTTCCGGGTCCGTTTCGGGCAAAAGGCCGATGATCATGGCCTTTTCAAGATCGATGAAGGAGCCGAACCCGCCGGCCAGGATGATCTGCTCCACGTCCCCGATGGTCAGCCCCACCTCCTCCAGCAGCGTCTGGCACCCGCTGTAGATGGCCCCCTTGGCCCGGATCAGGTTGTCGATGTCCACCTCGCTTAAGGTCACGTCCCGGTCGATCTGGGTGTTGTCCTTCCAGGCCAGCACATACTCCACGATCCCCTCGCTTTCCCGGATGCGCGGCGTGTCAAGGTCCCGGTTGAACTTGCCCTGGCTGTCGATCACCCCCAGCTCGAACAAGGTGGCCACGATGGTGATGAGCCCCGAGCCGCAGATGCCCTTGGGCCGCACGTTGCCGATGGTGATGTTCATGGGCTCCAGGGTCAGAGGATCGATGGAAAAATCCTCTATGGCCCCCCGGGCCGCCCGCATGCCGAACTGGATGCCGCCGCCCTCGAAGGCGGGCCCGGCGGAACAGGCCGCGCAGGCCAGCCAGTCGCGGTTGCCGATCACCACCTCGGCGTTGGTGCCGATGTCCAGGTACAGGGTCAGCTTTTCCGTCTGGTAGATGCCCGCGCCCATGATGCCGGCCACGATGTCGCCTCCCACATAGCTGGAGATGGCCGGATAGACCAGGGCCGTCACATGATCCCCCAGGGCCAGCCCCAGGTCCGCCGCCGATATGGGCGGATAGAGCGTTGAGGCCGGCACATACGGCGCCCGCCGGATGTGGCGCGGATCGATCTTTAAAAACAACTGGGTCATGGTGGTGTTGCCCGCAAGGGTGATGGCCGAGATCTGGTTGCAGTCCACGGCCGCCTTTCGCACCAGCTTTTCGATGATGACGTTGATGGTCTCTGCCACCACCTGCTGAAGCCGCTCCAGCCCCCCCGGCTTTTCCGCATAGACGATGCGGGAGATCACGTCCTCGCCATAGCTGATCTGGGCGTTGAACTCCCCGTGCTCGGCCAGCGCCTCGCCCGTTTTTAAATCCAGCAGTTGCCCATAGACCGTGGTGGTGCCGATGTCCACGGCGATGGCGTAATTAAAATCGGTGGTGTCTCCGGACTCCACATTTATAATATGGGACTTTCGCCCCTCATGCACCGGCCGGGCGATGGTGGCCGTGATCTTGAAATCCCCCTCCCGCAGCACCCTGGGCAGCTTGCGGATAACCGGCAGGCGCGTGACCAGCCGATGCTCGTTATGGTTGATCTTTAAAAAACTAACCAGCCGCGTGGCGTCCGCAAGGTTGTCCTGGACGTTGGGCGGCGGCAGCTCGATGTATTTTTTCTCCACCGGCGGAATAAACAGCCCCCGCTCCTTTAGCTGCTCAAAATCCACCTGCTTGATTCGGGCCGTGCGCCGGGGCGTGAACTGCGTCTTCAGCACGCTGGCGTCCACCTCCGATTCCACCGGCACCCGAATCGTCAGGTCCGACTTCACCGCCGAGCGGCAGGCCAGCCGGTAGCCCTTTTCAAGATCGGCCGGCCGGAGCTTTTCCGTTATCCCGCCGTCCACCTCCCCCGCCTCGATCATCACCCGGCACTTGCCGCACACGCCCTCGCCGCCGCACGAGGCGTTGATGTGAACGCCCGCGTCCATGGCCGCCCGTATCAGGTTGGCCCCGTCATCCACCTGAATCATCTTGTTATGGGGAAGGAATGTGACCTTATGCATTAAAGACCTCCTTGGGGTTTTGAGGCCGCCGGAGCGCCCTCGACGACACAGCAGACCTATGTGATATATATTTCATTAAGAGGTGTCAAGAGGAAAACGCCACGCCCCCGAATCAGGGCACCCGGCCATGCAGCAAAAGCCGCTCCCGCCCCCCATGGAAAAGCGGATGCGTCCGCGCCGGAAAGCCCAGATACCGGGCCATTGACGGATGGGGCGCGATCAGCGCAAACCGCCGCCCGCGGTAGGCGGCACGGATCTTTCGGCAGATTTCGGAAAAAAGCCGACGGCTCTCCCGGGGCGTCGAGAGCCGCTCCCCGTAGGGCGGGTTGATGACCAGAAAGCCCTCCGGCATCCGGGATGGCCGGATATGAAAAAAATTTTCCCTTGACACGGAGACGATTTCGCTCATACTATTTCGGTTCACGGCGTCGGACAGACGGCGAACGGCCTCCGGGTCGTTGTCCGATGCCATGATCAGATGGCGGGGCGGCACGCGGCGGTTGGCGAGGGCCTTGTTCCGCAGATAGCGCCACCTGTCGGGGCTGAAGGCGGGCCATTGCGCGAAGGCGAAGTCACGGTGTGCGCCGGCCGGGATAGCGGCGGCGAGGCTGGCAGCCTCCAGGGAGAAGGTTCCGGCGCCGCACATTGGGTCGAGAAGGGGTTCTTCCCCCTCGTAGCCGGCGATCTTGAAGATGGCGGCAGCGAGGGTTTCGCGGATGGGGGCTTCGCCCCAGTGTTCTTTCAGGCCCCGGCGGTAAAGATGGTCGCCGGTGCTGTCGATGGATAGGGTGAATTGATCTTTCAGGGCGCGGACGTAGATGTCCGGGGTCGTGCCCTCCCC
>JAABTE010000329.1 GCA_011390035.1 Desulfobacteraceae bacterium
TGCCCCACCTGATAATTGATTTCCATTTTTCCGGAAGGGCGGCTCAGAACAATAACAGATTTATCCAACTCCCCACATCCCGCCTGTATCGGCCGAGCTTTCCTTTAAATCGCCGGTCGGATAAACCATTATCCCGAATCCATAACGATAATCGGAAGAAGCCGCTCATCAGCGGCTCCTTCCGATTTGTGTTTTATCTGGCATCTCAAGGCTCCTGACACAAAAAAACATCACGCCACAAAAAGATTAAGCCAATCAACCCCGAATGACCAAAATTTTTTCTATGCCCCATGCCCGCCCTTCCCATTGACTTACCCCCTGATTTTTGAAATAATATACGGACCCAAAACTCGAGGGTCAACCACGCCCTCGATCAGGGGTGACGCTTCCGATACTATTTTTTTAACGCCCTTTCCAAGCGGGGGGGGCTGGGGGGCCTATGGAAGAAAAAGGCACATACGCCTTCGAAAATGCCAAGACGGCAGCGGGCGACGGCGAAGGGCGGGCCGGGCCGGGCGAACAAAGGGCCGCCGGGGCCGGCATCCATCTGTTTGACGAGACGGAGCTGGACAACCTGCGGTACCTGTTGATCGAGCTGGCCCACATGTTCGGCTCATACCTGGTGGACAAGCAGTTGCTGGAAGGCGTTCGTAAAGGGCAGGACTCCTTTATGCTGCTCGGGGACATATTTCGTCGGCTTGCCGACGTGCAGCGGGCGGAGCCCAAGGTGGCCATACGCCACCGGGGGTTCACCTCCAGCGTCTCCCGCTCCGGCGCCCTCGACTACGAGATCATGTATAACGAGATCATGGTGGACGGGGCCATCACCCGGGCCATGACCAAGCGCATGGGCGTGCGGATGTCGCATCTGGAAAAACGCCTGCTCAAGGCGTTCGAGGTCTTTTCCAATCATTCCATCCATACCCTGGATCTGCGCGTTCCCACCGCCGGTTCCGAAGAAGAAATGGACAGGATGCGCCTCTGCCTGAGCATCCTGTCCCGCTATAATCAGGCATACCGGATGAATACGCCCATCGGCTTCAAGCGCAACGGCGTGGAGGAGGAACAGCCCATCATCCAGAACCAGCGGCATCAGGCAGACATCAACCTGACCATGCTGGCCGCCCTGAATCGAATGGACCCCGATGCCATGGCCGACATGGTGAGCAAGGTTGCGGCCCGGCTGCAGAGCATGGGCATGGAAAACCAGAACAATGTCTATGCGGCCATTTTCGCCGTGAAGAGCTACAGGGAAAAATTGATTCGCCCGCCCCTGGAGGTAAACAATGTGCGCCCGGCGGGGGCGGACGGAGGGGGTTTCGGCGGAGGTGGAGGAGGGGGTGGGACAGGCGACGGCGAATTGCCGGAAGGGGAGCTGATGGAAGGCAATTTTTCTCAGTTCGGCGTTGATCCGGCCGATCCCATCGCCCGGACCATATCGGAAGTGTTCGCAGACTCCCCCCGGCAGGCAGCGGCCATTATGCGGGGAATATACGCCAATGATTACAAGCGAATCGACACCCAGCAACTGGCCAACCGCATCCATATGATCGGCAAGCTGCTGGACTCCCTGGACCAGATGCCCGAGGGCGATCAGATGTTCAAGGAAATCCTCCAGCACGTGGAGGGCCGCATCGAGCAGGTTCGGGAGAGCGTTTTAGGGAACATGGCCATCCAGGAGGGCACCCTGAAGGTGCGGGTGGACGGCAAGGAAGCCGCCATCGGCAAGGTGAACCCGAAGCTGCTCAAGGCGGTGGCGGCATCCAAGGCCCGGGCCACCATCAAAAAGAAGATGCGCAACATCATGCGGGGGCGCACCACCTTCAGCGCGGGCGATTTCCGGGCGCTTTCGGCGGACTTCCAGATACCGGAAGCCGATGCCCGGGAGATCGTGGGTCTGCTCAAAAACTGCTTTTCCGAGGAAGGCCACTTCCTGCGGAAAAACTTCGAGGCCAACATCCCCAAGTTCGCCAGGCACGAGCGCAAGATCTTCGAGTTCGTCTGGCACTACCTGAAAGAGACGCTCCGGCGCCAGGATCGGGTGGCCTTTCTCAATTCGCTTCAGCACCTGATCGCGGCCATGAAACAGCGGCAAAAGGGCATCGGCATCCTGATGACCGATTTCCTGCGGAATCCGACGGCGGTGGATTATTCGGACCGGAACGCCGTGATGCTCTCCAACCTGCTCATCCGCAAGTATAATAAGGAATTGAACCTCGACATCGAGCTGACCCCCGAAGAGGTGCTGCTGGTGCGCGATGGGGTGGACACCACCCTGGCAAGGGCCGTGGCCCAGGTGATCAACAACACCCAGGATCGGCTGATGCGCAAGCTCACCACCATCCGCCGGCAGGTTCGGGGCGTGCTGGGCGGCCTTACCTCCGAGGTGCCGTCCATGCCGCTGCGGTACCTGCTCTCCCTGGAGCGGGAGGTGTACATCTTCCTGGCGCTGCTGGATTGCAAGACATCCCATGTGGTGCTTCAGCGGGCGCTGAACGTGTATGGCGATCCCGCCTCGGAGATATACCGGCTTCGGGAAAGCCGGAAAAATCTCCAGACCCTCACCCAGCACCTGAAGGTCATCCTGCGATGCATGGGCCGCGTGGGGCGGGAGACGGACCTGAGCCTTCTGGACCGGGTGGGCCGCAACGAGGCGGCCTTTCTGCGCCTTGCCAACGACCCGCCAGACCAGGATAAGGTGCGCCAGGTGCTGCGGTGGGCGGAGCGCTCCAGGGAGGAAATCCTCCGGCGCACCATGAAGGACAGCCGGGATTCGGGCGCTTTCACCCTGTCCTGACGGCGCCCGCGCGGCATTTTGGTCATATGCTGCTCAATAGAGGGCCGGACCGCGCCCGCGCGGCATTTTGGTCATATGCCGCCCCTTGATGGAGGGCCGGGCCGCGCCCGTGTGGCATTTTGGTCATATGCTGCCCCTCGATGGAGGCCCGCGCCCGCACGGCATTTTAGCATCGGTTATTTTTTGGAGGGATATCTGGAGGCATGACATTGGAAGGCGGAATCGAAACGACGCGGGATCTGAAGGTGGCCATCACCGACGCCCACCAGGTGGTGAGCCGCGTGAAAGAGGAGA
>JAABTE010000330.1 GCA_011390035.1 Desulfobacteraceae bacterium
GGCCTTCCGGGGCACCTTCTGGTTCGCCTCCTGGGACGGCTCCCTGGTCGCCTCCCGGGTCCCCTTCTGGTTCGCCTCCGGGGTCGCCTTTGGCCGGTGGTGGGCCGCGTAATCGGCCTCGAACTGCGCCTGGGCCTCGGATAGCAGGGTGGAGGATATCCGGTCCCTCAGCCGCCAGCCCGGGGTGAGGGCCAGCCGCCGCAGCAGCTTGCGCAGGGCGGCCAGGGGCGCCACCTCGTTGGCGATGACGGCCACGGGATTGTCCAGCCGGGCCCGGTGAAAATCCAGCCGGCCGCCGAACCCTTTCCCGACCTTGACAAGCCATTTGCCCTCCCGCCGGATCACCCCCTTTTCTTCGGCCAGCAGCAAAAAGTTCTCAAATCGCCCGAACCGGTCGTCGGTGATCAGGTGCAACTGGCTCGACTTGAGGCTTGAGTGGAGAAAGGCGCCGGTTTCGGACAGTTTCCGGGTGGCCAGATACGCCCGGCGGCGCAGGTCTTCCGCGGTGGCGCGCCGGGCCGGGCTCAGTTTCAGGGCCCCGGCGAACAGGTGGTCCGGGTTGATGGTGGTCATCCGGTAGATGGCGTCCATGTAAAGCTGCATGATGGCCAGTGCCATCCGGCGCATCTGGCGGATGGAGGGGATCGGGTCGTCGAAATCGAAGGGCTCGGGCCGGCCTATGTCCCGGCGGATGGCCGCGTCCTTCAGGTAGTCGGCCGCGGCGATGGGGGGGCCGAACCGGATGTCCACGTCCACGCCGGTCAGCAGCATGGTCCCTTCGGTCATGATCTCCTCGATGGTCCGTCCCGGCAGATCTTCCACAAGGTATTTGGCCATGCGGCTGAGGGTGTTCTCCTTGGCCCGGATGGGATAGTAGGTGATGTTCACCGGCACCAGGAAGGTGGGGGTGACAAGGACCGGCGCCGGGTCCTTGATGCCGAAAATCCCCATGAGCCGCTCGGCCTCCTCCGGCATGGCGTCGGCGATGGTTCGCAGCCGCCGGCGGTAAAACTCGGTGCGCAGGGCCAGGGTGGCGGCCCCCGTGTGGGGCGGGTGCTTGCCGCTGGCGTGGGAGATCATGTACCGGCCCCGCTCGAAGATCTGCTTGCTCTTGACCATCCGCCCCTCGGGAAAGATGATCCAGTCCGCCTCGTTGGCGAGCAGGCTCTTGACGATCAGCAGGTCCCGGTGCGGATCATGGGTGGAGATCACCCCCACCTGGTCCAGAAAGCCGCCCAGCGCGCCCACGAACAGGCCGGCGTCCCCCAGCGACCATATCGGCTTGTGGACGACCTGGTGGAGATGATAGGGCAACAGCAGGGTCTCGACCCGGGTGAAGTGGTTGATCACGAAGATCCGGGCGCCCTCGGGGATGTGATGCGTGTCGTGGAGTACCACGCGGGCCTTCATGAGGCCCGAGAGCATCTTTATGGCAAGGCTCGTGGTTCGGTAGGCGAATGGGTTCATCGGTCGATCCTGCTTCGGCTAGGGCGTGGCGGGTTCCTCTCCGACATAAATGGGGTCCACAAGATTGGCGATGGCCGCCATCACCCGCCGGGTCACGGTATCGAAAACCGCATCGTATTTGACCCGGGACTCCGGGGAAAACAACTTGAAGGGCGCGTCCACCGAGCAGTCCCTCAGCGCGTCGGCAAAGGTGAGAGGCTTGCCGATACGGTACAGGGCCCGTCCGGGCCGGGCAATGGGGAGGCTGTCCGGATAAATACGCTCGCTGTAGTTGCACCCGATGGGCACGATGGTCTTTAAGGTATGGACCGCCAGTTGGGCCATGCCCGAGCGCCCCTCGGTCATAGTGCGCGATCGGGTACCCTCCGGGAAGATGAGCAGGTTCAGCCTCTTTTCAGTCAGCGCGTCGATGCTCAGGCGGGCCACCTCGTCCATCACCTGCTGGTGATAGCGCCGCAGGTCCTCGGCGAACCCTTCGGCCAGCAACCCGCGCACCTCCGGGGCGGCGGCCGCAAGCTCGGCGTCGGCAACGGGCTTTTCATCAATGATGTCGCGCACCATCCGGTATTCGTCCTCCCTGATGGATCGGCCCGCGCGGTTTTTGAAGAACAGCCGGACGTAGTAGCGCATGTTGGGGGCGGGAATCAGGTTGCAGGCGTCCAGGATATGGCCCAGGATCGGGTTGCGGTAGTATTTTCCCTTCACCCACACGCTGGTGAAGGGAAAGCGGCCATCCTGGTACATGGCCACCTGGATGGGCCAGGCGTTGAACCGGTCCGTGTGGTTCATGGCCAGGATCACGGTCTCGTCCATGGGCAGGTTGTCCAGTCCCTCCACGTCGATGCGGACCCTGGCGAGCTTGTAGTTGGGCCACAGATAAAAGGATGCCAGAAATCGCTGAAACAGGGGACGGGAGGAGAGGCGAATGCGCTTCAGGTGCGCCAGATCGACGATCATGGAATTTTCCTTCCGGCGGCGGTGGTGTCCGCCAGGGCTCGATAAAGGTCAATGAGAACGGAGCGGGAGAGGGTGGCCAGGGCTCGGCTCATGGCCGCGGCCACCGATTCCGGGGTCCGGGCGTGACAGGGTTCGCTGTGGCTGTATCGCTTCTGAAACAGTATCCTGCGGCTCACATCCGGCTCGCCCGCGGCCAGCAGGCTGACGCGGAAGGAAAGGACCGCCCGCCATCCCTCGGGGTTGTCCATCTCGTAAAATTCCTCCACCGCCCCCTGGGCCACATGGGTGGCCGGCAGGGCCCGGTCGAACACGAACACGCCGGCGAACATGCCGGCCTGGTCCATGTCCCGTGCCAGAAAGTGGGCGATCATGTCGCCGGGGCTGGCCTGCCACTTATGATAATTGTATGCGTCCCGGCGGAAGGGCGCCTCGCTGTACACCAGCTCCGTGGTGTCGTAAAAGGGGGATTCGGCGAACCGGTCAACCCGCACCACAAAGGGCAGGCGCTTTTCCACCAGCACGATGGGCGGCTCGTACTCCGGCGCGTAGTGGCGCACCTGGGCGGGGGGATCGCCGATGCCGGCGCATCCGCCCGCCATCAGCAGGGCGGCCAGCGGAAAGACGATCCACGGGGCAAGGGAGAATCGCCCAATGCCTGACCGC
>JAABTE010000331.1 GCA_011390035.1 Desulfobacteraceae bacterium
CCTGGCATGCCGAAACCAGGGCGGTTGTGGGCATGATCACGGATATCTATGAGGGAAAAACGGCGGCGGAGGCCATCGCCTCCTATATGATCCCGGCCGCCGATCTGGCGCGGGTTCTGCGGGAAAACCAGTCCGACGAGCCGCCGCTGCTGTGCTATCGGGTCAATCGGACCGACCAGGTCAACGCCCTTCGCGGCCGGCTGCCGGCATCCAGGTCCTCGGGACAAACCGGCCCCATCATCTGCATCCTTCACGGGGACGAGCGGCAGAAACATGAGAAGTTCTGGCAGTGCCTGGAGAAATTCTACTGGCGAAATGTCATCTGCAGGCACCAGTACAGCGACGCCCTCGCGGACCCCCGAAGGATCGATCTTCGCTGGCCGGGCGGCGCGCCGGACTTTGAGATCTTTCAGCATGACATGGCCTGGGAATTGGCCAACAAGCTGAAAATGCCCCCCACCCATGATATCGAGGCCATCCGCAAGGAAATGAACCGGGTCGAGGCGCGCAGGCCGGTGCTGATCTATACCTGGGTGAGCAATGAGGATAAGGATATTCAGGAAAATGTTCAGGCGCTTATCGACCTGTTCCGGGATTTCTGGAAGGACTGGCCGGAACGGCCCGCCAACGCGCCGATTGTCGCCTGTCTGGCGATACTGTACATGCGGCCGGGCGCGAGGGAGCGGTCGCCGGCATCCTTCTGGAGGCGGTTTTTTGGCGCTTCAAAAGACCTCGAGGCGGTCAGCGGCCGCGTGAGGAGGATGATCAAGGCGCGCTATGCCGACGCATCCCTGCCCGAACTGGAGGGCGTTACCAAATCCGACGCTCTCAGATGGATCAAGGAGGATGATGTCAAGCCCCACTGCCGGGGCCGCGGAGGCGATCCGGAAGCGATCATCGACGCGATCTACGACGATGAGGCCATCGAAAGGCGGGAGGACCGGATCGCCATGAAGGATCTGGCCGCCGCCCTGGCCAGGCGGTTTTTCTTTTGAATCGAAGGCATTGAGGAGACCGACATGAAATTCCCGTTTTTCAAGGGCGGGGGAGAGGCCGCGCCCGAGGCGGACTGGCGGGCGCTGCCGCCGTCTGGAATCGGCGCGGAAACCCGGCCCGAGCATTACGAGGCGGACCCCGAGCTGGCCGACGCGGTCAACGTGGCCCTGCTCATGAACAAGCCCCTGCTGCTCACCGGCGATCCGGGCACCGGCAAGACGCAACTGGCCTATCGCCTGGCCTGGGAGCTGAATATTTTCCCGCCCCTGAAGTTCGAGACCAAATCCGCCAGCGTCGCAAGGGATCTGTTCTACATTTACGACGCCCTCGGCCGCTTCCACGACGCCCAGTGCCAAACGCCCGAGGACGCGGCCCGATACATCACCTACAACGCCCTGGGAAGGGCCGTGCTGCTGGCGGCGCCGCGGGATCAATACAAGGCGTGCCTGCCCCCCGGCTTCACCCATGACGGCCCGAGGCGATCCGTGGTGCTGATCGACGAGATCGACAAGGCCCCGAGGGATTTTCCGAACGACATCCTCAACGAAATCGAGCAGATGTACTTTCGCATCCCGGAACTGGGCAACGCGGAGATCGCCGCGGACCGGGCGCTTTGCCCGGTGGTGGTCATCACCAGCAACTCGGAGCGGCACCTGCCGGACCCGTTCCTGCGGCGGTGCGTCTATCACCACATCCGGTTCCCCGAGCCCGATAGAATGCGGCGGATCGTGGAGACCCGCCTCCGCGCCATCCTGACCGCCCGGAAAGGCGACGCGGACATGAGCGACGCCTTCCTGTCCGACGCGGTGGCCCTGTTTTACGCCCTTCGGGACCAGTGCCAGCTTTCCAAAAAGCCCTCCACCGCCGAGCTGATCCTCTGGCTGGCGGCGATCCGGGGGATGTCCGGGGCGGACAATCCCATCGCCGAGGACCGGGAGACCGCCGTTCGCGCCATGGGCGCGCTGGTGAAGACCGGCGACATGGAGCGGGCCAGGGAGTTCATGCGGGAATGGCGGCAAGACCGATAATCTCCCCGGCGAATCGGCGGGCGCTGCTGGCCGCGCTGCCGGCCCTGCTGGATCAGCTCAGGGGCCAGGGCTTCGAGCTGGGCGCCGCCGAATACCAGTCGGCCCATCTTCTGCTGATTCGGATGGCCCGGAGCGGCGGTCTGCCGGAAGATCCGGCGCGGCTCCGATCCCATCTGGCGCCGCTGCTCTGCGCCAGCCCGGCCGAGCATGCGGAATTCCGCGCCGTCTTCCAGTCCTGGATCGCGGCGCATGCGGACGCGCCCATCCCGGAAAAGCCGGCGCCCCCGGACCGGGCGGCGAGGGCGACGCGACGGCTTCGCATCGGCGCCCGGCTCTGGATGCCGATTTTCGCGCTGCTGACCATCGCATTGGCCTGGGCGCTGGCCTGGGGCGGCGCGTGGCTTTTCGGGTTCGATCCGGGGCGATTGCGCCGGCCCGATACCCTCTGGCCCGATACCCCCTGGTCCGACATTCCCTGGCTCGACATCCTCGCGCCGCGAATCGGCTGGCCGTCCATCGGCGGCATCGGCCTTCCGGCGCTCCTGGCTCTGGCGGCGGCCCTGACGCTCATGGCCCTGATGGCGCGGGAGGCATGGCTGCGCCTGATCATCGGGCGCTATCTGCGGCGACGCGCCACGGACGCGCCGTTCGAGGTCCGGCCGTTTTCCGTGGACGCCGACGCCGGCCGGCTCTTTCAGACCATCGCCATCCGCCGGGCCGCCCAATCCTTCCGGCGTCACGAGCGGGTGCCGACGGCGGATCTGGACATCCCCGCCACGGTGGCGGCCACGGCCCGGAACCGCGGAAGGTTTCGCCCCATCGGCGCATACCGCTACCGCGCCCCGGAATATCTCGTTCTGGTGGATCGCGCCGCGTTTCGGGATCACCTGGCGGACTGGGTGGACGCCCTGCTCGACCGGCTGGCGGCAAGCGACGTGGCGATCCGCCGCTATTATTTCACCGGCGATCCGCGAAGCTGCCTGCCCGCCGATGGCCGCGACGGACCGCTCAACCTTCTGGACCTGGCCGCCCGGTATGCGGACCATCGCCTGATCATC
>JAABTE010000332.1 GCA_011390035.1 Desulfobacteraceae bacterium
GCACGTGGGCGCGGGTACGGTTCATTGCGCCCACGGCGTTCTGCCGGTGCCGGCCCCGGCCACCCTGGCCCTGGTGAAAGACCGGCCCATCTATTCCACCGGTGTTCAAGGCGAGCTGCTCACGCCCACGGGGGCGGCGATTCTCACCACCCTGGCCGAGGATTTCGGCCCCATGCCCCGCATGACGGTTGAGGCCACGGGATACGGCGCAGGCGCGGCGGATCGGTCCATCCCCAACCTGCTGCGGGTGGTGATCGGCCGGGATGAGGCCGAGGCGGCCGGGTATGAGACGGAATCGATGGCCGTCATCGAAACCACCATCGACGACATGAACCCCCAGATCTACGAATACCTGATGGAAACCGCCCTGGCCGAGGGCGCAGCAGACATCTTTCTCACCCCGATTCAGATGAAAAAGAACCGGCCCGGCACCCTGGTCACGCTGCTGGTTCCCCTTGAAAAGCGCGCCCGGATCAGCGATCTGCTGCTGCGGGAGACCACCTCCATCGGCCTGCGCTGGCGGGTGGACCAGCGGCTGGTCTGCCAGAGGGAAATCGTGGATATCGACACGCCCTATGGCCCGGTGAGGGCGAAGGTGTCCCGACGGGGAGCGGCGGTGATCAACGCGACCCCGGAATACGAGGACTGCAAGCGGCTGGCTGCCGAGACGGGAACGCCGCTCAAGACGGTGATGGCCGCCGCCCGCGCGGCCATGGATCGGCCCGCTTGATCATTGTTGACAAATAAATGCGACTATTTTAAGGTTCTAAACAGTCTGTTACAGTCATCCATGGAGACAGGGGGCGGCCTGGCCCCGAAACGTCAATTTAAAACAGGATTTTAAAACAGGTTAAAACAGGAATTTAAAACAGGAGGAGGCCAATGGACAAGTTGCTTCGCATCAAGATGGGGCCGGATGGACCGCCCGGTTTCACCGAAGCGTCAATGGGCGATTACGCGGGAATGGGCGGGCGGGGACTCACCTCCGCCCTGGTGGCAAAAGAGGTGCCCCCCGACTGCCACGGCCTGTCTGCGGAAAACAAGCTGGTGATCGCCCCCGGCATGCTGTCCGGCACCACGGCGGCCATGTCCGGCCGGCTGTCCGTGGGCTGCAAGAGCCCGCTCACCGGCACCATCAAGGAGTCCAACGCGGGTGGCCAGGCGGCCCAGGTTCTGGCCCGGCTAGGGTACGGCGCCATTGTTCTGGAGGGAAGGCCGGCCGACGACGCCATCTACAAAATCCTGATCGACAAGGACGGCGTGAAGATCGAGCCGGCCGAGGAGCTGCGCCTGCTGGGCAACTACGACGTGGTGGACAAGATGAAGGCCGCCTATGGCGAGAAGATCACCTGCATGTCCATCGGCCAGGCCGGCGAGCGCAAGATGCGCGCCGCCTCCATCGCCGTCACAGACATGGAGGTCCGCCCGACCCGCCACTGCGGCCGGGGCGGCGTGGGCGCGGTGATGGGCGCAAAGGGCGTCAAGGCCATCGTGCTGGACGACACCGGCTGCTCCATGCGGACGCCGAAGGACCCGGATGCCTTCAAGGCGGCCAACAAGCGCTTCGTGGAGGGCCTGCGCAAGCACCCGGTGACCGGCGAGGGCCTGCCGGCCTATGGCACCAACGTGCTCACCAACGTGCTGTCCGAGGCGGGCGGCTATCCCACCCGCAACTTCTCAACGGGCTCCTTCGAGGGCGCCGGAAAGATCTCCGGCGAAACCCTCGCGGCCCTGGAGGTTGAGCGGGGCGGCTCGGCCACCCACGGCTGCCATCGGGGCTGCGTCATCCGCTGCTCGGGCACCTTTTACGACAAGAACGGCAACTTTCTGAGCAAGCAGCCCGAGTACGAGACGGTGTGGGCCCACGGCGGCAACTGCGGCATCGACGATCTGGACGCCATCGCCATGCTGGACCGGATGGATGACGACTTCGGCCTGGACACCATCGAGATGGGCGCCGCCATCGGCGTGGCCATGGAGGCGGGCATCGCCAGTTTCGGCGACGCCCAGGCGGCCATTGATCTGGTCAGGCAGGTGGGCGAAGGCACCCACCTGGGCCGCATCCTGGGCAGCGGCGCGGCGGTGACCGGCCAGGTGTTCGGCGTGGAGCGGGTGCCTGTGGTCAAGAACCAGGCGCTGCCGGCCTACGATCCCCGGGCCGTGCAGGGCATCGGCGTCACCTACGCCACCTCCACCATGGGCGCGGACCACACGGCCGGATACGCCGTGGCCACCAACATCCTGAAGGTGGGCGGCGATGTGGATCCGCTCAAGCCCGAGGGCCAGGTGGAGCTTTCCCGAAACCTTCAGATCGCCACCGCGGCCGTGGACGCCACCGGCATGTGCCTGTTCATCGCCTTTCCGGTGCTGGATCAGCCGGATACGTTCCAGGCGCTCATCGACATGCTCAACGCATTTTACGGGCTGTCCCTGACGGCCGATGACGTGAGCGAGCTGGGCAAGACGATCCTGAAGACCGAGCGGGACTTCAACGCCCGGGCCGGCTTCACCAGGGAGCATGACCGGCTGCCGCGGTTTTTCACCACAGAGCCGGTGGCGCCCCACAACATCACCTTCAATGTGTCCGACGAGGAGCTGGACTCGCTGTATAACTGGTAGCGGCGGGAACCGGCGGTTTTAATCCCCTTTTCCCCCGGCGGCGTTTGCGCCGGAGGGAAAAGGGGCTGATTTTTAATGAGCGGGAGCGCCGAAATGGTCGAGGAAAAGTTCACGGCAACACTTATCGCAGCCAGCCCTCAACGGGCGGCCCGGCTGTTCATGCCAATCCTTCAGGGCGGGTTTGAGATCCGGACGCGGACCGGGGGGACGATTCAGTGTATATTGTGCGAGGATATCGGCATTTCGGCGGATTATGTGGAGGAGCGGATCAAGACCCTGTTTCTAAACAACCGGCCGGTGGATGACATTAAGACCGCCGTGGTGAGGGCGGGCGACACCCTGGCCCTTTCCGGGGCGATGCCCGGACTGGTGGGGGCCACCCTGCGGCGGGGAGGGACGCTGGCTTCGTTTCGTAGCACGATTTCTTATGGGCGCGGGCCGGAGGATGAGGATGGAAG
>JAABTE010000034.1 GCA_011390035.1 Desulfobacteraceae bacterium
CGTCGCGGGTACGGGTTATGCGATTGAATAGCGAGGACTTGCCCACGTTGGGCCGTCCCACTATGGCCACGATCGGTTTCATGGTTGCCTTTCTTCATTGGCGGCGTTGTATGCTTAAAATTTTAAATATAGCGATTTTCGCATCCATTTACAAAGCATTTTTAAAAAAAAAGGCGATGGCGGGCGCTTAAAAAACTGTTTACAAATGAACGCCGCTCGATTAGGCTGAAAACAGCGTCAAGAACGCAGCGGAAGAGGCATGAAACATAGGATCGGAGGGGCGGAACAGGGGGGCGAAAGGCCGGATGAGACCGAATGAAAATCGTTTGTGACAACTGCCGGGCCGAATTCCGGCTGGCCGCCGAAAAGCTCAAGCCGGGAGACAACCGGCTCAAGTGCGCCAGGTGCGGCCATGTTTTCGTGTACAATAAGGAGGCGGGGACGAAACCATCGCCCGCCGCGCCTCATGCCGAGGCTGGCCCGGTTCAGGCCCAGGCCGGACCGCTTCAGGCCCAGGCCGGCGCCGCTCCGGCCGAGGATGGCGCGCCTCCGGCTGAGGACGGCATGCCTCCGGTCGAGGATGGTGTGCCTCCGACCGAGGACGGCGTGCCCGCCCCTTCCGGCAACGCCGCCGGAAGCGACCATCCGCCGCCGGTCTATTACATCGTCCGGGACGACCAGTGCCCCCTCTATGAGAGGGACGACGAGTTTCAATTCGCCGACGGCGTCTTTTTCGTTCCCAACAAAAAAGCGCCCTGCATGATACTGGCGCGGGACGTCCGAAGGATCCAGTCCCTTGCCGGCGCCCCGGAGGTGGCCGCCATCAACACCTGCTCCGGATGCTCGGGCCGCATCCTGTTCGCCCTCAAGTCAGAGCTGTCCGGCCGGCCGGAAAACTACATGGACGCCCTGGTCAGGCTGCTGGGGGATTTTCCCATCTTCGAGGGGCTGGAAAAGCGGGAAATCCTGGACATCGCCGCCAACCTGCGCCTGGATCGGTTCGCCACCGGCGACTATGTGCTGCGCAAGGGCGAGCCGGGCCGCAACCTGTTCATCATCCTGTCCGGCCGGGTGGACGTGCTGTCCGACGACAGGCTGGTGATGGCGGCCATCGGCAAGGGGGAGGTCTTCGGCGAGATGAGCGTGCTGTCCGGCTCGCCCGTGGGGGCGGCCATCCGGGTGGCGGCGCCCACCAACCTGCTGCGCATCAGCGCCGAGCATTTCCGCCGGGTGCTCAACGGCTTTCCGTCCCTCCAGATGCGCTTCACCCGCCTGCTGGTGGAGCGGATGCGGGAGATCAACAAGGCCCGGAGCGAGCAGTACGCCTCGAGCCTGGCGGGCAAGCTGTCGGAGATCCCGCCGCCGGACCTGTTTCAAACCTTTTATATAAACCAGAAAACCGGCGTGCTCACCCTCAAGCTGCCCTATGACACCGCCAGTCTCTCCTTCCGGGACGGCCGCCTGGTGGACGTGGTTTTCGGCAAAAAGCGGGGAGAGGAGGCGTTTTTCGACCTGCTCAAGCTCAAGCACGGCCAGTTCCGATACCTGCCCGGCCTGCCGGAAAAAGAGATGAACGCCCAGGAGATCGGCGACTTCATGTTCCTGATCATCGAGGGCCTGCGCCGCATCGAGCAGGACGACCGGGATTTTCTCAAGACAGTGATGCCCACCCTCGTCTGATCCGCGTTCCGCTCCATTTCATACTTACATTTCTGTAGCTAATTTTTATCGATCACACATTTTTGTGTCGGCTCATCCCCCCGCGCCCATTTGCGAAACGGAAAAACCCCCCGATATTCCGGGATCACGCCGCCCCCGGTGGATGTGGCGCGATGGCATATGTTTTGCAGCGTTCAGGTTCCAAACAGTTCAGGTTCCAGAATGGATCATGACGCAAACGCCACGGAAAACAAAATGCCTGAAAAAAAGATTCTCGACGAAACATATAAAGCGGCCTCGCTGCGGCTCCGGGAAAAGAAGCTGGAGCTGATGGGGGAATTGACCGGAGACGCCGCGGCCGCGGGGGCTCATCTGACGCGCCACGCCCGCATCCTGGACGAATACTTCCACGACAGCTTCGAGCAGAGCCAGGTGGGCCCCACCCTGCGCATCGACCGCAACCCCTACGCCGTGGTCGCCCTGGGCGGCTACGGCCGCCAGGAGCAGTGCCTCCATTCGGACGTGGACGTGCTGCTCCTGTTCAACAAGCGGGTGCCGGAGGCCGCCGAGGGCCTGATCCGGGAGATGATCTACCCCCTGTGGGACCTGGGGCTGGACATCGGCCACGCCACCCGCTCCCTGGGCGAGTGCGCCCAACTGGCCGGCGCGGACCCGGAGGTACTCACCTCGCTTCTGGACGCCCGGTTCATCTGCGGCATGTCTCCGCTGTACTCCGAGCTGATGGAGCGGCTGCGGGAGAAGGTACTCTTCCGCCGGGCCGGCCGGATGATCAAGTGGCTGCTGGACTCGACCCGCCGGCGCCACCAGCTCTTCGGCGACTCGGCCTACCTGCTGGAGCCGAACCTGAAGGAGGGCCAGGGCGGCCTGCGGGACTATCACGCCATGCTCTGGATCGGCCGGATCAAGTTCGGCCTGCGCCAGCCCAGGGACCTGGAGTACCTGGGGCTGCTCTCACATGACGAATACGCGGCCCTGGGCGAATCGCTCAACTTCATCTGGAACACCCGCTCGTGCCTGCACCGGCTCATCGGCCGCAAGTACGACCGGCTCCATTTCGAGTATCAGGCCCGGATCGCCGACATGCTCGGCTACCGCCTGCGCAACGGCCTGGAGCCGGTGGAACGCTTCCTGGCGGACCTGCACGGCCACATGGAGCGAATAAAAGACAAGCACCTGATCTTTTTATATGAAATGGGCGCCCCCAGAAAATGGTTCGACATCCGCCGGCGAAAGGCTCCCGCCACCCGGTTTCCGGGGCTTTGCATCGAGCGGGAGCGGCTGTGCTTCTCCGGCGGCGAGGCGGTGCTGCGTGATCCCGCCCTGATGATCCGCGTCTTCGAGGAGAGCGCCCGGATCAAAATGCCCCTGGCCCCCGAGGCCCGGCGGCTGATCCGGGAGTTTTCCCACCTGATCGATGACGACTTCCGGGCGGACCGGGAGGCCCTGCGGGCCTTCGAGCGGATACTGATCACGCCGGCCCCCGCCTTCAACGTACTCAACGAGATGCGCAACACCGGCTTTCTGGCCGCCTACCTGCCCGCCTTCCGGGGGGTGGCCAACCGGATCCAGCACGACGCCTATCATGTGTACCCGGTGGACAAGCATCTGCTGCGAACGGTTCGGATTCTCAAGGAATTCGCCCAGGCGGGGGAGACGCCCCAGGCGCGGCTCAACGCCGCCTTATATCGGGAGACGGGCAACCGGCGGCGGTTGCTGTGGGCCGCGCTTCTCCACGATATCGGCAAGGCCGAGGCCGGGGAGGATCACGCCGGCCGGGGGGCACGGGTGGCAATGCGGACCCTTATGGCGCTGGGGGTTCGGGAGGCGGAGGCCCGCGAGGTGGCCTTTCTGGTGGAACACCACCTGCTGTTGTTTCACGCCGCAACCCGGCGGGACCTGAACGACCCGGAGACAATCCGCTCCTGCGCGGCAATCATCGTCGATCCGGAGCGCTTGCGGATGCTCTACCTGCTGGCGGTGGCCGACCTTATGGCCACCGGCCCCAAGGCGTGGAACGACTGGGTGGCGGCCCTTCTGCGGGACCTGTTCTTCAAGACGCTGCGGGAACTGGAGGGGGCGCCGGCGGACGCGGAGATGGCCGATCACATGGACAAGGCCGCCACCCTGCTGTCGGAGCCGGGAGACATGGACACGGGCGTCCTGCATGACCTGCTGGAGCAGATGAGTCCGGCCTATCTGAATGATTTTCCGGTGGAGGCGCTGCGGCGCCATGTGGCCCTTTTCGCCCGGCTGGGGGATGGGCCCTTTGCCTGGGACATCGCGCCGGACACGGAAACCGATACCCGGACCATAACGGTCTGCTGCCGGGATATTCCGGGCATGTTTTCCAGGATCGCGGGGGTGCTGGCCCATAATGCCATCAATGTTTTGGATGCGCGGGCCTATATCTGGAACAATGGCCTCTGCATCAATGTGTTCAACGTCGCGCCCCCGCCGGACCGGCTCTTCGAGGAGCAGCGGTGGCGGCGGGCCGGCGACGATCTGGCCGCGGCCATCGAGGGCCGGCTGAACCTGGCCGAGGCGGTGAGAACGCGGGCGGCCAATGGGCATCGGCCAGGCCCGGTTGCCGCTTGCCGGCCCAATAAGGTGGTGATCGACAATGAGGGCTCGGCGACCCGCACCATCGTGGAGGTGTACGCGGCGGACCATGCGGGGCTGCTGTTCTGGATTACCGACGCGCTGTTCCGGTGCGGGCTGGATATCCGGGGGGCGCTGATCGCCACAAAGGTGGACCAGGTGGTGGATGTGTTTTTCGTGCAGGATCTGGCGGGGCGGAAGGTGGTGGAGCCGGATCGGATGGCGGAAATTCGGGCGGCTGTCGAGGAGGCGCTGGGGCGGGTGGCGCCGGTGGGTTAAATTTGGATTTCAAGCACTTACAGATGAAGGAGATCATAATGAAAACGATGGCGTCTCTTGCAACGAACGACCTGACGCGCCCCCGGCCGATGACGGCTTCCGCCCCGCCGGCCGCGCCGGGGGATTTTAACTTGAAGGTGGCGGAAACGGCCAATTCGGCCATCCGGACGGTGACGGTGAAGGCGTGGAACTGTCCGGGGATCTTTTCCCAGGCCGTCGGATCCCTGACGCTGAACAACTTTGACATCATCGGCGCCAAGAGCTACCGGCAGCCGGGCAGCACGCTGGATATTTTCCGCATCCGCAATCTCAACGGCGACGCGTTCAAGCCGATTCGGTTTCAGGAGACAGAGCAGACCCTGTCTCGGGCGATGGCGGGGGCAATGAGCCTGAAAACCGCCCTGGCGGCCCGAGCCCGGCGGCGACCTGGCCCCGGCGGGCCGCCAACCCAAGTGGCGGTGGACAACGAAAGCTCCATGTTATACACCATTGTCAGCGTCTCGACGCCCGACGCGCCCGGCGTGCTGTTTCAGATGACGGACGCCATCTTCTCCGCCGGATTTCACATCTGGATGGCCCGGGTGGAAACCCGGGGCGATCGGGCCGAGGATGTCTTTCATGTAAAGGATCTCAAGGGCGAAAAGGGCCGGAGCGCCGATCAGGTTCTGAGACTCAAAAGGGCGGTGCATGCCGCCCTTGGGTAAAAAAGCGGGTCCGGGAGGCCCGAAACGCATGGACCGTAAAAAGCCGGATCACCTGCATCTGCTGTGCCACATCGGGGATTTGGCCGCCCTGCTGACCGAAAGCGCCGACATCCCCGAGTTCCTGGACCGGACCGTCCGCCTGGTGGCCCGCCACCTGTCCGCGGATGTCTGTTCCATTTATATGTACGAGGAACTGGCCGGGGAGCTGGCCTTGCGGGCCACGGTGGGGCTCAACCCGGAGGCGGTGGGGCGGGTGCGCATGGGCGTCGGCGAGGGGCTGGTGGGGCGGACCTTCACCGGCCAGGCGCCGATTCGGGAGGCGCGGGCCTCCCGCAGCCCAGACTTCAAGTACTTCGAGGAGGCCCACGAGGAGCGGTTCGATTCCTTTCTGGCCGTGCCCATCCGCCGGGGGGCCAACCGCATCGGCGTGCTTGTGGTGCAGCACGAGTCGGTGGATTTTTTCAATGAGACCGATGTGATGGCCCTGCGGGCCGCCGCCTCCCAACTGGCCGGGGCCATCGAAAACGCCCGGTTGCTGATGGATCTGCACGCGGCCGCGCCCCGGGGGCGGGGGCCCGGGCCAGGGGGGCGGATGGCCGGGCCCCTCGGGATGGAAGCGGCGCCCCTGTTCATCAAGGGGGAATCGGGCGCCGGCGGGTATGCCCTTGGAAGGACCGTTGTCCGGAGGCGGGGCGGGCGGGGCCGCTCGGGCTGGCCGCCGGCCGCCGGGGACCCCGAAGGGGCCGGGATTTCGGAATTCAGGGCCGCGGTGGTCGCGTCGGTCAGGCAGATCGAATCACTCCAGGAAACGGTGGCCAGCCGGCTTCCCGAGAGCGCCGCGCTCATCTTTTCAGCCCACTTCATGATCCTGAAGGATCCAGGCTTCATCGGCCGCATCGAGGCCGCTATCGAAAAGGGCCGGACCGCCGGGGCCGCTGTCCGGGCGGCGGCCCGCCATTACATCGATCTGCTGGCGGCGAGCCCCCATGCCTATATCCGGGAAAAGGTCCATGATATCGAAGACCTGACGGCCCGCATTCTCAACAACCTCCGTCCGGCGATTCAAGCCGGGGCGGCCGGATTACCAGAAGAATCGGACAGCGCGGGGGGCCGGAACGGACTGGACGGGGCGCGGGGCGGACGGATCACGGGGCGCGGGGCGGGACGGATCGCCGGGCGCCGGGCGAGCGGGTCGTGGTGATCGCCGAGGATCTGTATCCGTCGGAAATCCTCAAGCTGGCGGCCGAATCGGTGGCCGGCATCGTGCTGGCCCGGGGCGGGGTCACATCACATGTGGCGATCCTGGCCCGCTCCATGGGCATTCCCATGGTGATCGCCGAACGGCCGGATCTGCTCGACCTGCCCGACGGAACCCTGGCGCTGCTGGACGCGGATATGGGCAACATCCATGTGCGGCCCGGCCCTATCACCATCCGGCAGTTCGAGGATCAGCGTCGGCTGCGGCGGGCGGCGCCGGCACTGGCCGCGGATGCCCCGGCGGAAACCCGGACCGCCGACGGGGTTCGGGTGCGGCTTTCGGCCAACATCAACCTGCTGGCGGAACTGGAAACCGCCATCGCCCTGAAGGCCGAGGGCATCGGCCTGTACCGGACCGAGTTTCCGTTTCTGATCCGACCGACCTTTCCGTCGGAGGCCGAGCAGTATCCCATCTACCGAAAGGTCTTTGACGCCATGCCCGGCAAAGACGCCACCGCCCGCACCCTGGACGTGGGGGGCGACAAGCTGCCGGCCCACGCGGACATGGGCGCGGGCGCCAACCCCGAGCCGGGCCTGCGCGCCATCCGCTTTTCCCTGGCCCACCCGGAAATCCTGGAAACCCAGCTCCGGGCGCTGCTGCGGGCCGCGGCCGGCGCCGAGCGACCCCGCATCCTGTTTCCCATGATCTCATCCGTGGACGAGCCGCGGCGGCTCAGGGCCATGGTCAAAGCATGCATGGCCGCCCTGGAAGCCGAGGGGCTCGACTTTCATCCCGCCCCGGCCATTGGCATCATGGCGGAGCTGCCGGCGGTGCTGCCCATCATCGACGATCTGGCCGCAGAGGTCGATTTCATGGCCATCGGCACCAATGATCTCATCCAGCACATGCTGGCCGCGGACCGGTCCAACGAAAAGGCGGCGCCCTACTACAAGCCCCATCACCCCTCGGTGCTGCGGGCCATCGCCGCCATTGCCCGGGCCGGGGCCGCGGCGGGCATCGAGGTTTCCGTGTGCGGCGAGATGGCCCGCGACCCCGACTGCCTGCCCTTCCTGGTGGGCGCGGGCATCCGGAAGCTGAGCGTGGACCCGCGCTTTCTGCCCCGAATGCGCCGGATGATCGGGAGCCTGAACGCCGCCGAGGCGGCCGACCACGCCGGGGCGCTGCTGGCCGAGCCCACCCTGGCCGGCGTGGAGGCCCTGCTGCGGCGGTGGCGGTCGGCGGCGGCCGGACCCCGGGCCGGTTCGTGCGTATGATATATTCGACTTATTATGGTTTTTCCATAATTTTTTGTATGATTTTTCGATAAAATGCCCTTTGGCGGCAACCGGGGAAGATGTGTGTTTTATATATATCTATTTGATTTTATATATTATTATAATTTTTTTCATATTTTTCTGGAAGATGGCACAAGATTCGCAGGTATAATCAGCGTAACTCGGTTTCGGTCATTTCCGTACCTTCAAAATGGCTAAAAATCGGCCTTATCAACACCACTATAAAAATCCCCCCTCATCTTTTGTAACGTTTTATCATCAAACCACTGAAGCAACCAAGCCGAAACCGAGTTACTTTCCACACCCAAACAAAAAGGCCTGAACCATCGACCAACCCGCAAGATGCCGCATGGATTTTCAGAAGATGCCGGAACATCCCCAGACCCCGCTTTTTCCTGACAAAGCCACCTCCGGGCGCCGCCCGTCCGGCAAGGACCGGATAACGCCCGTGGCAGCCGCCGCGTTGCTGCTCCAGATGATCGCTCTGGGGCTGGCTCTGGGCATGACCGGGGCCGGCACGGCCCTGTGGCTGTCCGCGCCGGCGATCTGTCTTGCCATCGATATCCCGCTGATCCTCTTCGCCCGGCGCCGCCAGGCGGCGTTCCTGGCCCGCTTCGAGGCCCTTAAAAGAAGCGAGCGCCATTACCGGTACCTTCTTCACAGCATGCCCGATGAGATCCTGCTGATCGACCGGGACCTGCGGATCCGTGACATGAACCGGGATCGGCTTACCATAGCGGACCAGGACCGGGCCGACATCATCGGCCGGCCCTGCATGGAAATCCTCCGGCCGGCGGCCCCGGACGGGAACCTGGGGGAGCTGTGGGCCAAGATCGAGCGGGTTTTCCAATCCCAATCCCCGTGCAAGTGCCGCCAGGAGATTCGCGCCCCCCAGGGCGAGCGGGCCTGGAAAGATCTGCGCCTCTCCCCCCTGATCAACGGAGACGGCGGGGCCTCCGGCGCCCACCGGGTCATCCTGGCTATGCGGGACGTGACACGAGAAGTAAGCCTGGAGGGCCAGCTACGCCAGGCCCAGAAGATGGAGGCCATCGGCACCCTGGCCGGGGGCATCGCCCACGATTTCAACAACCACCTTATGACCATCATCCTGAACATCGAATACGCCGCAAGGCACTGCGAAAAGATGCCGGCCGTCGCCGAAAGCCTCCACATGGCCCTGACCGCCTCGGAGCGGGCCCGGGACCTTGTGGACCAGATCCTGACTTTCAGCCGGAAAAACGAGCGCGTGGCCCGCCCGCTGATGATCGAGCCGATCATAAAGGAGTCCTTGAAGATGATCCGCTCCTCCCTGCCGGCCACCATCGAACTGGATCAGCAAATCATGACCGAAACGGACGCCGTGATGGCCGAGCCGGGCCAGATCCAGCAGATCGTGATCAACCTCTGCGCCAATGCCGCCCAGGCCATAACCGGCGGCAAGGGCCGCATCACAGTCTCCCTTGCGGAGGAACAGGTGACCTCCGGATCGGAGACCCCCGGCCCGGCGCCCGGCGACTACCTCCGGCTGACCGTCTCCGACACCGGCCGGGGCATGGACCCGGGGCTGGTGCGGCGGATCTTCGATCCCTTCTTCACCACCAAGCCGCCGGGCCAGGGCGTGGGCATGGGCCTTTCCCTGGTCCACGGCATCGTCCGGTCTCTGAACGGCGCCATCGAGGTGAAGAGCGCCCCGGAAAAAGGGAGCCGTTTCGACGTTTACCTGCCCCGCCTCAAGGAACCGGTTCGCCCGGAGGCTCCTCTCCCCCTTCCCTGCAGGGCCAATGGCGGCCGCGTTCTGATCGTGGACGACGAGGAGACGGTGGTCAACGTGGTGATGAAGACCCTCGGCGACGTGGGCTACCTGGTGACCGGGGAGACCGACCCCCTCCGGGCGCTTTCCGCATTCAAGGCGGACCCGCTCCGCTTCGACCTGGTCATCACCGACCTGACCATGCCCCAGCTCACCGGCGAGGAGTTGAGCCGCAAGCTGCTCCAACTGCGCCCCGACCTGCCCATCATCCTGACCACCGGCTACGGCGAGCTGATTACCAACGAGCAGGCCCGGGAGGCGGGCATTCGCGCCATCATGAGCAAGCCGGTTACCGCCGGCAAGCTCATCTCCCACGTCAATACGGCCCTTGCGGAAAATTGATCTTGATTTTCCCAAAAAACCTGCTATATTACGATATCTAATCCTGACATTGCTTCGCATTTCCGTTAAACAAACACTAGAACCGCATTGCAAGATAGTTCAGGATTGAACCGGTTCCACGTTCCGGACTTCATGCTTCTTCGGTTCAGAGCCGATTTGACGATATCATGGCAAACCTGCTGATCATAGACGACGATACGGCGCTCTCGATGTCCATCCGGCGGCTGTTCACGGATGAGGGCCATCGGGTCAATGTCGCCGCCACCCTGGGAGAAGGGCTTCGCCAAGCGGAGATGATCCCGTATGACGTGGTGTTTCTGGACGTGCGCCTGCCCGACGGCAATGGCCTGGATTCCCTGCCCCGGCTGCACGACGCCGCGTCCGAGCCGGAGATCGTTATCCTGACGGGACACGCGGACATGGAAAGCGCCGCCATGGCCCTGAATAACAACGCCTGGGACTATCTGAAAAAGCCCATCAACTCCCAGTCCCTGGTCCGTACCCTTGAAAGCGCCCTCACCTACCGGGAAAGCAAGCACAACGGCCGGCGCCCGCCCCGCGCCCTCCGCCACGAGATCATCGGCGGCAGCTCCCCCATCCGGGAATGCCTGGAGCTGCTGGGCAAGGCTGCGGAAACCCGCGCCAACATTCTGATCACCGGCGAAACCGGCACCGGAAAGGAGCTGTTCGCCCGGGCCATCCACGCCAATTCAGACCGGGCCGACGCCCATTTCGTGGTGGTGGACTGCGGCGCCCTGCCCGAAACCCTCATGGAGAGCCTGCTGTTCGGCCACACCAAGGGCGCATTCACCGGGGCGGACCGGGCCGAAGAGGGCCTGGTGAAGCGGGCCGACGGCGGCACCCTTTTTCTGGACGAGATCGGCGAGCTGACCCTTTCCGCCCAGAAATCCCTGCTGCGGGTACTCCAGGAGCGGCGGTACCATCCCGTGGGCTCCTCGGTGGAGGTGGAGAGCGACTTCCGCCTGGTGGCCGCCACCAACCGGGACCTGGAGGCGGAGGCCCGGGCAGGCAATTTCCGGGAGGACCTGCTCTTCCGGCTCCGGTCCGTCACCATCCTGCTGCCCCCCCTGCGCCATCGCCGGGATGATATTCAGCCCCTGGCGGAACACTATGTCCGCCGGCTGTGCAAGTCCTATAACATCCCCATGAAGGAGTTTTCCCCCGATTTTTTCAAGGTCCTGACCCAGTGGGACTGGCCCGGAAACGTCCGGGAACTCAACAGCGCCCTTGAGTGGGTGATGGCCCAGGCCTATCACGAATCGATCCTGTTTCCGCGCCACCTGCCCCCGGAGATCCGGCTGCGGGCCGCGGAGATCCGGGAGAACCTGTCCGACGGCGGCGGCGCCTCCGAATGCGGGCCGGCCCCGGACCCAGGGGACGCCGAGTCGCTGGGGAACGCCCCCGGCCCGGACGGCAAGCTCATCTGCATGCTCAAATGGAAGGAGTTCCGCCGGGCCCACCTGAACGAGGGGGAAAAGATCTACCTGCGCCACCTGATCCACCAGGTGGAGGGCAACATCAACGAGGCCGCCGCGGTCTCCGGCCTGTCCAAGCCCCGCATCTACGAGCTGCTACGAAAACACGGCCTTTCCGCCCGCTGATTCATGGGCGTTTTGAGCGTTCGTTGTTTTTGGTTGTCACACCCATGATTTTTCCCTATAATACCCAGTGAACAGGAACTCCGACCCCGGCCGGTCGGCCCGCCTCGCCCTTTTCCAGCCGGTGGATTCGGAAGCGCCCTCTTCCGCGGATAATAAGTCGATTTTAAAAGCGATTTTCCTCGGAAAGCGCGATGTTGACCATACTCGAATGGGAGTGGAATGAGAAAAGAAATCACCTTTTTCGCTGTGGACGGCCTCGGCAACCGGATGCGGCGCGTCACTGTTTCACGCCATTTTCTGATGGCCCTTTTTTTCCTGGCGTGTTGCTGCGCGGGGTTGCTGGCCATTGAAATCCGCGGGCTGATCCGATCATCCTTTCTCGCGCCGGAAAACGATCGGCTGCGTCAGGAGATCGCCGAGCTCAATCAGGAGGTGGAGCGCCAGCGCCGCCACATCGGGGAGTTCGCCGGCCAGATCAATTCCCTCAAGGGCCGTCTGGCCCGGATCAATCAGTTCGAAAACCGCATCCGCATCCTGGCCAACCTGAATACCCCAGACAACTCCAGCACCTACCTGGGCGTGGGCGGCGCCCTGCCCTCGGACATCGACCCGCGCAAGAGCCTTCGCCGGGACCAGAACAGCCTGATGCGGGAGATGCATCAACAGATCGATCACCTGGCGGTGGTCTCGGCCACCCAGGAGTCGGACCTGCACTATCTGCTCCGGGGCATCAGGGAAAAGCGCGGCATGCTGGCCGCCACCCCCTCCATCCGGCCCCTCGACGGCAACACCACCTCCCGCTTCGGAATGCGCCAGTCCCCCTTCACCGGCCTGACGGAGTTCCACACGGGCCTGGACATCGCCGCCCCCTCCGGCGCGCCCATCCTGGCCACCGCCGACGGAACGGTCACCTTCGCCGGCAACAAGGGGCACTACGGCAAGATCATCATCATTCACCACGGCCATGGAATGGTGACGCGCTATGCCCACGTTTCCGAATTTTTGAAAAAGCCCGGAGACACGGTCCGGCGGGGGGATGCCGTGGCGCTGGTGGGCAACACCGGCCGCACCACGGGGCCCCATCTGCACTACGAGGTGCGCATCAACGGGACGGCGACGAATCCGAGCGATTACATTCTGAATTAGCCCTCATCATTTCCACCACCCGCCGGATATCCTCCGGCCGATCCACGCCGATGCTCCGGCGGGTCGTCTCCACCACCCGGATGGGAATACCGTTTTCCAGAAGGCGGAGCTGCTCCAGGCGCTCGATCCGCTCCAGCCGGCCGGGGGGCAGGGAGACGAACCGGGCCAGAGCCCTCATTCGAAAAGCGTAGAGCCCCACATGCCCGAGGTAGTGGCTCCCATGGGTTCCGGCGTCGTCGTCGGCCTCCCCATCCCGGAGCCAGGGGATGGGAGCGCGGGAAAAATAGAGGGCCCGCCCCCTGTCGTCCATCACCACCTTGACCCGATCCGGCCGCAGGGCCTCCTGGTGGTCGATGGGAATGGCAAGGGTGGCCACACGGGTGTCCGGGTCTGAAAACGGGGCCACCAACTGGTCCAGCATCTCCGGGTCCAGCAGCGGCTCGTCCCCCTGTATGTTGACCACAACGGCCGATTCCGACACCCCCAGGGCGAGGGCCGCCTCCATCACCCGATCCGTTCCGCTGGGATGATCCGGCCGGGTCATCACCGCCGGCACGCCCAGGTTTTGGGCGGCGGCCATGATCCGGTCGTCATCCGTGGCCAGGGCCACGTCGATCAGGGCGGAGCATCGGCGGGCGCGCTCGTACACATGCCAGAACATGGGCTTGCCCAGAATGTCGGCAAGGGGTTTTCCCGGAAAGCGCGAGGAGGCGTATCGCGCCGGAATGATGCCGTAACAGGGGGGAATGGGCAGTAGCATGGGGGCTGATGTCTCCTTTTATTTGGCTTTAGTTTCAGGGAGATTTTAATTGCAAAAATACCGTCCCTGATTGTGATATAGATCCCAAGGATACGAAATATCAATTCTTAAAAGGGATATCCGCATCGATATTCTCCATCAGGTTTGACGGGATTCCCGGTAGAGCCGGATGATCTCGTCGAGGGCGGCCCGGGCGCCGCCCCGGCGG
>JAABTE010000333.1 GCA_011390035.1 Desulfobacteraceae bacterium
AGGGGGTCCAGATGTGGGCCGGGATCAGCAGGGCCCCGGGGGACTGGTCAAGGAGGATCGCAAGAAGGTCCCTGGCGTCAAGGCCCAGGATGGGGCGGCCGTCGGAGCGGATGTTGCCAAGGGCGTCCAGGCGGGCGGAGAAGCGGCGGGCGCCCGCCAGATCCGGCAGCAGGATCACCTGGTGGTTTTTCCGGACGCGGCCGTCTTTTTTGTAGATGTTGCTGATCTCGGCCTGGAGGATGAAGCGGACCGGGCCCCGGCAGGCCGGGGGGATATGGGCGTCGAGGGGCTTTCGCAGATCCTCGCGCAGGGCGAACAGGCCGGGCTCGGCCGGCGTCAGCTTGTCTGCGATCTCGTCGAGCCATGCGGGGTGGGTGGCGTCGCCGGTGCCCACAAGGGCGATGCCCCGCATGCGGGCGGCGATGTAAAGATGCTCCAGATCCAGATCATTGGCCGTGGCCATGGAGTGGCGCGAGTGGACGTGCAGGTCGGCGTAAAATTTCATCGATTTATCGTCTGTTCGATCCCTCTGTTTGATCCCTCTGTTTGATCCCAAGGTTTCTGCCAGTGCCGGATGGAATGGAAGAGTCATGTGTCATGACGTTTCATCCATGGATTCAATGCAGCGCCCCGGGGGTGATAAGGGCCGCGATGCGAATCCATCCGGCATAGGCGATCAGCGCCAGGCACAGCGCCTGTATCAGCCGCCTGCCCGCGCGCGTCAGCCGCCAGGGGGGCAGCAGGAAGGCGATGAAAAAGGTGCCGCAGGTGAAAAAGGGCGTGAGAAATCCGATATTTTCCGGCCGCCAGGCGGCGGCCAGGGCGATGACATACAGGTAGCCGAACAGCCCCACGGCCAGCGCCTTGAGCCGCCGGTTGCCCCGCAGCAGGCCGGCCAGCAGCGCCGGAAGGATCAGCAAAAAGGCCAGAGGGCCGTACCCGATGCGGCTCACGGTGGGCCGCCAGCTTGCGAAAAAGGGAACGGCCGCTCCCGCGTCGCCCAGATACCGGGTGATGAACCGGTCGTGAAGCCACTGCACTCCGTCCGTCCATCGGACATGAAATACGGCCAGCCAGAGGCGGTCCACCGGCTGGGTGAGGTGGAAGCTTTCCAGCAGATAGCGCCCCAGGTTGGCCGCGGTCCCGGCGATGGCCGCGTCGTTGGCCGAGATGGCCGCCGTCGGCATTCCCGGCTCAAGGCGGCTGCCGTTGTAAAAGGGGAGCCACAGGCCGGAAAACAGCAGCGCGGGAATCAGCAGCGCGGCGAAGGCGGCCGGATGGCGCCGGATCATGTGGCGCCAAAGGTCGGCGCCGTGGCGCCGGAACAGTAGCACGGCGGTGGTCAGGCACAGGATGGCGGGCAGGACGGCGAAAAGCGGCCCCGCGGAGACGGAAAAGGCGATGCCGGTCATCAGAAAGCCCATATCGCCCATGTCCGGCACCTCCACCAGCCGGTAAAGGGTCATCAGGCAGAAGAGGGCGGCGGCCGCAGGCAGGATCTCGCACCCCGGCGTCTGGGAGTGGAGGGCCAGCCGGGGCAGGCTCAGGGCGATCATCGCCACGGTGAAGGCGGTGGGGGGCCAGGCGTAGCGCCGGGCCAGCGCATAGGTGGAAAAGCCGATGGAAGCCCAGGCCGAATACCCGATCAGCCCCACCCCCCGCCAGGGGTGGAGCCGATGAAACAGCTCCCACAGCGCCATGTGGTTCAGGGGGCGGATGCCGTGGCGCAGGTCCCAGAAGTCGAACCGGCCCAGGTGGCGCGGGCAGATGCCGGGGGAGCGGATCAACGGCGATAGAAAGGCGAGTATCCCCAGAACCGCCATGGCGCCGGCCAGCGGCGCGGCCATCCGGTGAGACCGGATGAAGCCCGCGACCTCGATAACGCTCCGGGCCAGCGGCCGTCGATAACGGATCATCAGGCAGAGGCAGAACAGGGCCAGGCCCCCGAGAAGGCCGGGAGCCAGCCCCCCTCCCGCGATCAAATCCGCCTGAAGGATAAAGGAAAAGCTCATGAGCGCCGCCATCAGCCCGGCCGAGGCGGCCTCGGCCAGCGTGTAGCCCCGATGGCGCAGCAGGCCATAAAATCCCGCCGTTGCCAGACCCAGTTGCAGGGCCCCCAAAAGCGCCTGGATGAGCGGGCCGCCCGCCTGGATCATTCGTCCGTCCCCTCCGAGGCGCCGGGGTCTGTCGCGCCCGTCCTGTCCGAGGCGCCGGGGTCTGTCGCGCCCGTCCCGTCCGAGGCGCCGGGGTCTGTCACGCCCGTCTTTTCCCGCTGTTTCCGGGCTTCCTTCTCCTTGAGGAAGGCCACGATATCCTTCATGAAATCCCGCATCTCACCGGCGATGGCGACGCACTCTTCGCAATAAGCCTTTTTAAGGAGCTTGTCGTGGACATCGATCTGGTGACGCAGCCATCGGCCGTAGGGCGACCCCTGGCAGAATTTCTTGCCCGTGTACTCGGCGATGGGGCACCCGATGCATACCAGCATGTAATAGATGCGGCAGGGGGGGCAGTCGATGACGCCGCCGTCTGAGCTTTTGCCGGCGATAATCCGCTCCCACTTGGCAACGGACGATTCCATCACGCTGATCCGGTTGATGATCATGGCGTCTCCATTTTCATTTTAGGCGTTTCCAGAATCTTTGATGGACGTGGATACATCGGTGACGGGCGCGGCGCAGTTTCCGGGCGCCGGCGCCACGGGCCGCGGCGGCGGTGTCGCAATGGGTGATGCCGAGCAGTTCCCGGAAGACGGCCGCCGTCGATTCCACCAGGGCCGGGATGTGATACCCGCCCTCCAGCGCCAGAACCAGCCGTCCGCCGGCGCTCCGGGCGGCGATCTCCATCAGGCATCGGGTCAGCCCGGCGAAACCGGCCGGGGTCATCCGCATGCCGCTCATGGGATCGGCGGCATGGGTATCGAAGCCGGCGGACACCAGCACCAGTTCCGGGGAAAAGTCCATGGCGATGGGCGCCAGCAGGTCCCGGAACAGGGCGATGTACTCGGCGTCTCCGTGGCCGGAGCTGATGGGCAGGTTGACCGTGAAGCCCTCTCCCGGCCCCCG
>JAABTE010000334.1 GCA_011390035.1 Desulfobacteraceae bacterium
GGAACGCCGGCCGATTATATCCACGCCCGGCTGGCCGAGGGAAGGGATCTGCTGCTTGACATCGACGTGCGGGGGGCGGCCAAAATCATGGCGCGGTTTCCGGAAAGCGTTTCCATCTTTATGCAGGCGCCCTCCCTGTCGGAACTGGGGCGGCGCCTGGAAAAACGGGGCTCGGACGACCCGGCCGTGATTCGAAAGCGCCTTGAAAACGCCCGGGGAGAGATGGCCGAAAAGGGCCGGTTCCGATACGTGGTGGTCAATGACCGGCTGGCGGAGGCCGAGGCGGCGCTGGCGGCCATCCTGTCTGTCCATGGCAGCGATCCCGGAAGGGACGCGTCGCCATGAGTCCTGAGAAAACAGGCGTCGGCGGAGGCGGGCATAAGCGAAACCTTTATAAAAAGGGCGTTGATAAAAAAGGCGCCGACGAGCCTGTCGGCGCCGAGCTGCTGTACGGCCTGCACCCTGTGGCCGAGGCCCTGGCCGCGGGCCGGCGGCGGTTCATGGAGGCCGTGGTGGCCGACAGTCGGCCATCCCGGCGCCTGGAGGCCATTCTGGGGCGGCTGGAGGGGGCCGGCGTGGCGGTTCAAAAGCGCCCGTCCGCCCAGCTTTCGGCAATGGTCGGCACCGATTTTCACCAGGGGGTGGTGGCCCGCGTCTCCGCTTATCCCGTCAAGTTCCTTGCCGCCGCCGCGGACCTGCCGCCCCCCTCGGGCCGAAATTCCTTTCTGTTGCTGCTGGACGGCATCGTGGACCCGCAGAATCTTGGCGCCCTCATCCGCACCGCCGTGTGCGCCGGGGTGGACGCCGTGATCCTGCCCAGGGATCGGGCCGCCGCGCCAACGCCGGCCGTTTCCCGGGCCTCCGCCGGCGCCATGGAGCACGCCCATATCGCCCTGGTGACCAACATGGCCCGGACAATCGGGATGCTAAAGGCCGACGGCATCTGGATCGCGGGCCTGGACCGGGAGGGCCGCCAGAGCCTGTACGACGCCGACCTGACCGGCCCGCTCGCCCTGGTGGTGGGCGGCGAGGGCAGGGGCGTTCGGCCGCTGGTTCTGAAAAACTGCGATTTTCTGCTGTCCATCCCCCAGCGGGGGCCCATCGATTCGCTCAACGCCTCGGCCGCGGGGGCCGTGGCCCTCTACGAGGCATTTCGCCAGCGCGGCGCCGACGCCGGCCCGCTCACTTCAAAACCCAATACAGAAGGTATATGACACATGCTGAAGGAAGAAAAAATCACGCTGAATGCCGATGGCGGCCTCAACGTGCCGGACGCGCCCATCATTCCGTATCTTGAGGGCGACGGCATCGGGCCGGACATCTGGCGGGCCGCCGAGATGGTACTCTCCGCCGCCGTGGAAAAGACCTACGCGGGAAAGCGCCGCATCGTCTGGCGGCGGCTGGACGCGGGGGAGCGGGGGTTTCAGGAGAAGGGAGAATACCTGCCCGCCGAGACCTTAAAGGCCATCGAGGAGCATGTGGTGGCCATCAAGGGCCCGCTGACCACGCCGGTGGGAAAGGGCATCCGCAGCCTGAATGTCGCCATCCGCCAGGCCCTGGATCTTTACGCCTGCGTGCGCCCCGTCCGCTACATCCATCCCGTGCCCAGCCCCGTGAAACACCCGGAAAAGATCAACATGGTGGTCTTTCGGGAGAACACCGAGGACGTTTACGCGGGCATCGAGTGGGAGGCCAAGACGCCGGAGGCCCTCACCGTCATCGAATTTCTGAAGGAAAAGATGGGGGTGGATTTGCCGTCGGATTCGGGCATAGGCATCAAGCCCATGAGCCGGCGCAACAGCCGGCGGCTGGTGGCCATGGCCATCCAGTACGCCCTGGACCATTTGATGCCCTCCGTCACCCTGATGCACAAGGGCAACATCATGAAGTTTACAGAGGGCGCCTTCGCCAATTGGGGCTACGAGGTGGCAAGGGACAATTTCGGCGACCGGACAATCTCAGAGCGAACGCTCCATGAGCGCTACGGCGACAATCCGCCCGCCGGCCGCGTGGTCATCAAGGACCGCATCGCCGACATGCTCTTCCAGCAGGTTCTGCTCCGGCCGGACGAGTACCACGTCATTGCCACGCCGAACCTCAACGGCGATTACATCTCCGACGCCCTTGCCGCCCAGGTGGGCGGGCTGGGCATCGCGCCGGGGGCCAACATCGGCGACCGGTGCGCCATGTTCGAGCCCACCCACGGCACCGCCCCCAAGTACGCGGGGATGGACAAGGTGAACCCCAGCTCCCTGATCCTGTCCGGCGCCATGATGCTGGACCACATGGGCTGGCGGGAGGCCGGCGACAATGTGCGCAAAGGCGTGGCCGCCGCCATCCGGGACGGGGTGGTGACCTACGACCTGGCCCGGCAGATCGAGGGGGCCAGAGAGGTGAAATGCTCGGCCTTTGCCCAGGCGGTGGCGGACCGGCTGGAATAGGTTTGGGTGGAACAGGAAATGCGGAAATGATCGCCAAGCTGGTGGATCCGGCGGCGCTGGAGGACGCTCTGGCGCCCCTTCGGCGCCGGGGCGGCCGTCTTGTGTTCACCAACGGGTGCTTCGATATCCTCCACGCCGGCCATGTGCGGTACCTGACCGCCGCCCGGGCCGAGGGAGACGCTCTGGTGGTGGGCCTCAACTCGGATGCGTCGGTGCGGATCATCAAGGGGGACAGGCGGCCCATCGTGGGCCAGATGCATCGGGCCGAGGTCCTGGCCGGGCTGACGTGCGTCGATTATATCGCTCTGTTCGACGCGCCGGACCCGCTGGATCTGATAAAGATCGTGAGGCCTCATGTGCTGGTGAAGGGGGCGGACTGGCCCGAGGAACAGATTATCGGGGCCGATTTCGTCCGCGAGCGGGGAGGGCGGGTGGCGCGGATTCCGCTGGCTGCGGAGTTGTCCACGACGCGGATTATCGAGCGGGTGCTGGAGCGGTATGGCGGGGGAGGTGGAGGATAGGGGAAATATGAATTGCAAAAATACCGCATCAGACTGTGATGGGGATCATCAGCCCGCGCTTATCAACCGACGCCCGGCCGAATGGCCGGGGAATGAATC
>JAABTE010000335.1 GCA_011390035.1 Desulfobacteraceae bacterium
CAAAGAACCGTCCTTCAAAGAACCGTCCTTCAAAGAACCGTCCTTCAAAGAACCGTCCTTCAAAGAACCGTCCTTCAGAGAACCGTCCTTCAGAAAGCGATCTTCCAGAGAACCATCTTCAGGAGGACCATATTTCGGGGGATCCTCTTCCGGAATCGGAAATTTCATCCTCCTGTCCGGCGGATTCAGGGACGATCTACCCAATGGACCATCGCATCCAGCATCCGCCGGACCGCCCGCCGGGCCCGGGGCCGCCGGGAGATGGCGCCGGCGGCCGGCGGCGAAAAGCGCTCGTAGGCCCGGATGAAGGCCCGGCCGGGGGCGGTGGGCCGCAGGGCCCGATCCCGGAAGCGGCGGAGCGTCAAGACCTCCGGGGCGTCCGCGTCGCCATAAACGCCCGTGGCCACGAAGCATTTTTTGCCAGGCTCCTTGAATTCGATGGCGCCGGCGCCCATCTTGAAGGTGCCGTCCTTGCGCAGGATCGGAGCCCGCTCCACGTCCGCCTCGGCGTAAGTCTCCACATGGCCGATCTTCACCACCTCCGGGGAGGTGAAGTCGAGCAGGGCGATGGCGGCCCAGTAGGAAAAATTGTTCTTCTTCTCCAGGCCGATGCGCACCGCCTCGCCGCCGGCGTTGCGGATGATGGCCCTGGCGTCCACCTTTGCAAAGCTGCCGGTGCCGCTGTCGAACTCGCGGTAGGCGGCCAGCAGCACATACTTCAGGGCGTCCGGATTGCCGATGGCGCAGGTCTCGGCGCCCCCCTTCTTCGAGTCCTGGTCCAGGACAATGTAGGGCTCCTCATTCAGGCTCCCCATCTCCCGGTGATAGACCTTGCCGATCTCGTCCCCGGCGGTGACGTAAAAGCAGTACAGATCCAGATCGCCCGACTTCCATTCAAGGGTAGCCTGAAGGGGCGCCGAGCGGGCTATGGTCGTGGATTCCTGATAGTTTAGATCCCTGATGCCGGGATCCTGGGGTTCATCCGCCATTTTCATCTCCTTTTAGTCCATGGGGTGATCGCGTCCGCATGTTCCGTTTCGATATCAATGCCTCAGCATAATAAAAATCGGGAAGTGTTTCAAATAGATTTTGATTCGGCCTCATTCCGCGTCCCGCTCGATGCGGTTGCCGCCGGCGGAACGGGCCCGGTAGAGCAGCTCGCCCGCGTTCATGATCAGCCGGTAGAGCAGGCGATCCGCCCGGTCCGGCCCCTCGGTGGCCAGCACCTCCCCGGACAGGGTGCTCACCCCGCCGCTGACCGTGACCTTCAGGCCGGAAATCTCCCACTCCATCCCCTCGATGGCCCGGCGGATGCGGTCCGCCGTCAGATACGCCCCGTCCGTGCCGGTGTGCGGCAGCAGGATCAGAAACTCCTCGCCGCTGTACCGGGCCAGCAGGTCCGTCTCCCGGATCTGCTCCTGGAGCGCTCGGGCCACCCGGACAAGGATCTTTTCCCCCATGACCAGGCCATGGCGGGCGGCGATGGCCCGATACTCGTCCACGTCCAGCAGGATGATGGAAAAGGGGTAGGCGTATCGGCGGGACTCGGCGATCTTTCTGGGAAGCTGGTCCATGACGAACCGGTAGTTGTAAAGCTGGGTGACCGGGTCGGTGACGGCCATCTTCTCGATGGTCGCGTCCCGCTCCCGAAGGGCGGCGCGCAGCCCGGCGATTTCATTGGCCCGGGCCGCGCCGCCTTCCATCTCCAGATCCAGCTCCTCGGCGCAGGCGGCAAGGGCCTCCCGGCACAGCCGCAGGCCCATGTGGACCCGAACCCGGGCCCGCAGGTCCTCCGGGGAGACGGGCTTGGTGATGTAATCGATGCCGGGGCCGGAAAACCGGGCGAAAAAATCGGCGGGCGGCACCCGCTCCCGGATGATGAGCAGGGGCATTCCATCGACTTCGGAGTGGCGCTTGATGCCGGCGAACAGGCCGGTATCGGGCAGACCGGTATCGTACAGCCGGGTATCGGACAGCCGGGCATCGGACAGGCCTGCATCGGACAGCCCGGCATCGGACAGCCCGGGCAGGTCGGCGTCCATCAGGGCCAGATCCGGCCGGCGATCCCGCAGTTTTTCCACGGCCCGCGAGCCATTCATGGCTGTGGTGATCTCAACCGCGTCGCTTTTGAGGATGTTGACCAGTTGCAACAGTCGCTGGGGATCGCTCTCGGCGATCAGAATCAAGGGCGTCGGCCGCTCCCGGTCCGGCTGATCGACTATCATGGGTTCTCTCCGCTTTCATCTTGAGGGTTAAAACGGGAGATCCCTTCATTAATACCCAAAAGCCGCCTTCAAAGTCAACCGGTTATTGCTCCGTGTGGCTGTATTTCAGAAACAGGTTGCGGTCCGAAAGCCACTCGCAGCCGGTCAGGTAAAACGTCCCGCTTTCAACCAGATAGACGTGAAAGCCCTCGCTGACCGGATCGTAATCCTCGGCGTAGGCCGTGAGAAAATAGGCCCCCTCGGCCAGGCCGTCGAAGCTGAAGCGGCCGCTTTCGGCGGTGACATCGTCGGCCACGGGGTTTCCGTTGCGGTCGTGGAGGGTGACGATGATGTCAAAATTCTGATCATCGAAGTACTCCGGCTCTCCGCTTTCCGAGTAAAAGGGATAATAGGCGGCGCCGGACACGGCGGCCCCCCCGCATTCCGCCGGGTCGGGCTCATAATGCCCGCCCCCGTCCGCGCCGCCGCCGCCGCCGCATCCGGCCAGGAGAAACACGATGCACAGCGCCAGGATCGCCAGGAGCGCCGGGCGGAGCCGGCCGGCCCCGCCCGGCGCGCCCGGGAAGCGGCCGGCGGATTTTTGCCGTTTGAAACGTCGATTCCCGGAACGCATCATGCCCCCTATCGGCACTCCACCCATACGCGCCGCTCAACCCATCGGCCCGCGTCGGTCTCCACCTCCATCCACTGACCGGTCACCCAACGGTGGCGGGCGTCATAGTGGCCGGGGTTCCATACCTTCTCGTAACTGGACGGCTCCCACATCCGCCGGGTCTCCCAGCGGCCGCTCCGATCGCACCGCTCATGCCCTCCGCCATTGGCCCATCCCCGGCCTC
>JAABTE010000336.1 GCA_011390035.1 Desulfobacteraceae bacterium
GATTTTGGTCAGCCTCATCCCGTCAACAGTGATAATGTCCCGTTCTTCATCCTTGAGATACGGGTTGGGCCGGGTCTCTTCGGTGATCGGAACGTAAACGCCCCCGTGCCCGGCGTTCCAGAGCCGCGTGGTCTCGATCTCCCGGAAAAAGGCCTGGCCGATATTTTGGATGAGCCGCTGATTGTGATCCCGGATGGAATAGAGATTCCAGGCCATGGAGGATGCGACCGCGACGGTCCATAGAAGAAGAATCAGCAGATTACAGGTTTTACTCTTCATGTGAATATATCCATCCTGCCCTTTTCGGCTGCCGCATCAGAAAATCTCAGCGGAAAAAATATAGATATCCAACTCCATTTTTTAAGATTGTAGCTCTCAATGCCGACCGGAAAAACAGGCTGAAGCCGGGAGCAGATGATACCGTTTCCTTTGCCGGCTGGCAAGGGAAATATGATATCTCCCGCAGAGATGAAACTGGTCTGCGAACAAATATGGACACAAAGATTATGCCCTTGCGCATGACGCTTTCAGTGGCTTGATTGCAGTGTCAATACATTTTTATTGTGATAAATACAAGTGAACGGAGCCTTTTTCGTTCCCACCGAAACTGGCGCTCATCCGCGCCGGGCACGTCACGTTTTTCTGCTCCTGCCCGGTCGCGCCGCTGTTTATTGGGTTTGTCGCCGCCGGGGTTTGCAAGGGGAAAAACCATGTGCTATCTTCCTTGAAGGAAACGGCGATGCATTCTGATCAACCCGGACCCATCAAGGGAGATTTAAGCCTATCATGAAAACGCCGACGCGAGATTCAAACGACCAAACCCACACCCACTCCCATGAACATGAACATGAACATGTTCATGACCATGAGCATCACAATGGGCATGAGCATCACAATGGGCATGAACATCATCATGCTCATGAGCATGAGCAGAAAAAGAAGGATGACAACGCCGGAACCCGCTGTTCAGAACATGCGCTTGTCCACTCCCACGCCCATGGAAGGGTGGAGGACACCAGTGGTTCCCGTTTATTGATCACCCTGGCGCTCAACCTGATCATCCCGGTGGTGCAGGTGGCCGGCGGGTTGATGGCCGGCAGCGTGGCCCTGATTTCGGACGCGGCCCACAACTTCAGCGACTTCACGGCGGTGCTGATCGCCTATTTCGCCTACCTGATCGGCCGGAAGGGGGCCAGCCTGGCCAACACCTTCGGGTACCGGCGGGCCGAGGTGCTGGCGGCGCTGTTGAATGTGATGATCCTGGTGGGGGCGTCCATCTTCATCATCCACGAGGCATTCGGCCGATTCCTCGATCCCCAGCCGGTCATCGGGGCGCTGGTGATCTGGATCGCCGGGGTGGGCGTTTTGGGCAACGGGTTTTCCGCGTGGCTGCTGCACCGGGACGCGGCCCACAGCCTGAATGTGCGGGGGGCGTTTTTGCATATGCTGGGGGATCTGTTCACCTCGGTGGTGGTGGTGATCAACGGCATCGTGCTGCTGTATCGGCCCTGGTACTGGCTGGACCCGGCCCTGTCGATTCTCATCGTGGCCTTCATTCTGAAAAACTGCTACACCATCCTGCGGGAGGCGGCGCCCATCCTGATGAACGCCACCCCAAAGGGGCTGGATCCGCGCCATGTGCAGGTGTATATCGAAAGCTTTTCCGGCGTGCGGAGCGTCCATCATATCCACGCCTGGAATGTTTCCGCCATTTCCATCGCCTTTTCCGCCCACGTGGTGGTGGACGACCAGCTTCTGAGCCAGACGGAGACGCTGGGCCGGCGCATCCGGGCCGATCTGCTAAAGCGGTACAGTATCGATCATGCCGTGCTCCAGTTCGAAACCAGCTTTTGCGGCACCGGAGACGTTCTCTGCGAGCTGAACTGCGGCGCCGCCGCGCAATAAACCTTGACAAATACACGGCTGGCGCTTCAGGATAGAAACTAAATAAAAGGAGGGACGTTCGAATGCCCAGAACAAAGATTGTCTGCACCATCGGCCCGGCCAGCGAATCGGAGCCGATTCTCCGAAGACTGATTGAAACCGGAATGAGCGTGGCCCGGCTCAATTTCTCCCACGGCACGCACCAGGAGCACCTGGAAAAGATTCAGATGATCCGCCGGCTATCGGATGAGATGCGCCGTCCGGTGGCCATCCTTCAGGACCTGTGCGGCCCCAAGATCCGGGTGGGCGAGGCCCCGGAGGCCGGTCTGACGCTCCGATCCGGGGAGCGCTTCATTCTCACCAGCGAGCCCATCTTCGGCAACGAGGACCGGATCTCCGTCTCCTATCCGCCGCTGCCGGGGGAGGTGAGCGCCGGAGACCGCATCCTGCTGGCCGACGGCATGATGGAGCTTCAGGTGGAACAGACCACCGTCACCGAGATTCACACCCGGGTGATCACCGGCGGGGTACTCACCTCCCACAAGGGCATCAACCTGCCCTCGGGCACCATCCGGGCCGAGGCCCTGACGGCAAAGGACCGGGAGGACCTGCGCTTCGGCATGGAACACGATGTGGATTATGTGGCCATGTCCTTCGTGCGCAGCGCCGAGGACATCCAGACGGCCGCGGAGATCATCAAGGAGGCGGGCAAGCAGATCCCGGTGATCGCCAAGATCGAAAAGCACGAGGCCCTGGACAACATCGAGGCCATTTTAGCGGCGTCCGACGGCATCATGGTGGCCCGGGGGGATCTGGGGGTGGAGATTCCTCTTGAGAATGTGCCGCAGATCCAGAAGATGCTGGTGCGAAAGGCCAACCGCCAGGGCAAGCCGGTGATCATCGCCACCCAGATGCTGCGATCCATGGTGGATTCCCCCCGGCCCACACGGGCCGAGGCCACCGACGTGGCCAACGGCGTGCTGGACGGCGCCGACGCGGTGATGCTTTCAGAAGAGACGGCCACCGGGGATTATCCTGTGGCGGCGGTGGAGTTCATGGGGCGGATCACCCGCACGGCCATCCGGAATTTCGACCATCCCCGGTACCTGGCGTACACGCCGGAAAAGGACGTGTCCGAGTCGGTGGCCTACGCGGCCTGCATCCTGGCCGATC
>JAABTE010000337.1 GCA_011390035.1 Desulfobacteraceae bacterium
TAACAAGCCGCCGTAAATTTGCCATAATGCGGTTGCGTGATTTGGGAGGCGCGCGTAAAACCCTGAACTTTCGGGGGATTGATTTTGAAAGCGCTGATTCGATTGATGCTTCTGCCGGCCCTTGTGGCCGCCGTGGCCGGAGGCGTGGGGGCTTATACTCTTTATCGATACGCCCACCGGCCAATCGAGGGGCTTGCCGCAACGGTGATGGTGACCGTGCCGTACGGTCAGAGCTTCGGCAAAACCCTGGCCCGCCTGGAGTCGGTGGGGGTGGTCCGGTCCCCCCGGCTGTTCGAGGCTCTGGCCCGCGTCCGGGGTTATGACAAGAAGATAAAGGCCGGAGAATACAGCATCTCCGCAGACATGACCCCCGCCGACATCCTGGAAATGATGGTCAGCGGCAAGGTGCGCCTGTACACGCTCACCCTTCCGGAGGGCTACAACATCGCCCAGTTCGCCGACATCATCGGAAACTCGGGCCTGCTGCCAAGGGCGGAATTTCTGCAAGCCGCCACGGACGCGGAGCTGACCCGTGAATACGGCATTGCGGCGGACACCCTCGAGGGCTATCTCTACCCCGATTCCTATCGCCTGCCCAATGGCCTCGGCACCCGCCACTTCATCGACATCCTGGTGGGTCGGTTCTGGACAGTTTTCACCCCTGAATGGGAAAAGCGGGCCCAGGAAATGAACATGACGGTCCATCAGATTGTGACAATGGCCTCCATTATCGAAAAAGAGACCGGCGCCCCGTCAGAGCGCAAGCTGATATCCTCCGTGTTTCACAACCGGCTAAAGCGCAGCATGCGCCTTCAGGCCGACCCGACGGTGATCTACGGCATCCCCGATTTCAACGGCAACCTGACCCGCAAGGACCTTCAAACGCCATCGCCCTACAACACCTATACCATGGGCGGGCTGCCGCCGGGCCCCATCGGAAACCCCGGCAACGAGGCCCTGGAGGCGGCCCTGTACCCGGCCGAGTCGCGGTACCTGTTTTTCGTCTCCAGAAACGACGGAACCCATCATTTTTCCGTCACGCTGAAGGAACACAACATGGCGGTTCAAAAATACCAGAAATGAAGCATATTCCGGAAATGAAGCACATATTGGATAGAAACGGAGCCCGGCCATGACACCAACCCCCTCCCCCGAGCAAGTCGCCGGCCAGCGCCTGATGGTGGGCTTTGACGGCCAGGCGCTGACGGAGGACCTGAAATTTTTGATCCGGGAGCTGCAAGTGGGCGGCATCATCCTGTTCGCGCCAAATATAGAGAACGCCGCCCAGGTGGGGGCGCTGTGCCGGTCGGCCCGGGAATGCGCGGCGGCGGCGGGCCTGCCCCCCCTTCTCATCGCCGTGGACCAGGAGGGCGGGCCGGTGGCCCGGCTGCGGCCGCCCGATTTCACGCAGTTTCCCGGCAATCCCAGCATCAAGGACGCGGCCGCCGCCCGCCACTTCGCCCGGACCACCGCCGCCGAACTCAAATCTGTGGGCATAAACATGAACATGGCCCCCGTGATGGACGTGGCCCCAAAACAGATTCGAAGCATCATGGCCGACCGCGTCTTCGGCCATGATCCCCAATGGGTGGCGGACATGGGAACAGTGGTCATCCGGGAGATGCAAGCCGCCGGCGTGATGGCCGTGGCCAAGCACTTTCCCGGCATCGGCCGCACGGATCTGGACTCCCACCAGGACCTGCCCGTGATGGCGGCCGACCCGGCCGATCTTGAAGGCTTCGACCTGATCCCCTTTGCCGCGGCCATCGCCGCGGATGTCTCGGGCATGATGCTTTCTCACATCCGCTACGACGGCATCGACCCGGTCTGGCCCGCCAGCCTCTCGCCGGCCATTGTCCGGGATCTGCTCCGCGCCCGGATGGGCTACGACGGGGTGGTGATGACAGATGATCTGGACATGGGCGCCATCCGCAAATATTACAATGTCTCCGATGCGGTGGACCAGGTGCTGGCAGCGGACATCGACATCGCGCTCATCTGCCACCGAAGCCCGGATTACGAAGCGATTCACGCCCGCATCGTGGACTGGGTCAGGGCCGGCGGCGCCGGCGGCGTTTCGCCCATGGACAGCCACCGGCGCCTGATGGCGCTTAAAAATCGGCTGTAAGCACCCGTTCGATCCGCTCCAGGGCCCAGTCGATATCCTCCTTGCGAATCACCAGGGGCGGGGCGAAGCGGATCACGTTGTCGTGGGTCTCCTTGCACAGCAGCCCCTCGGTCATCAGCCGCTCGCAGAAACGCCGGGCCCCGCCCGCCTCCGGCCTCAGCTCCACGCCGATCATCAGGCCGGCCCCCCGGACCTCCCGCGCATGGGGGATCTGCATCCGCTTGAGCGCCGACAGGAAATAATCCCCCATCGTCCGGGCGTTTTCGATCATCCCCTCCTCCACCAGCACCCGCATGGCCGCGCGGGCCACGGCGCAGGCCAGCGGATTGCCGCCGAAGGTGGAGCCGTGTTCGCCGGGCAGGAACACCCCCAGCACCTCCTTGTTGGACAGCACCGCGGATATGGGATAAAATCCGCCCGAAAGCGCCTTTCCGATCAGGGTCAGATCCGCCTCGATCCCCTCGTGGGCCTCGGCCAGAAGCTTTCCGGTACGGCCCAGGCCGGTCTGGATCTCGTCGAGGATCAGTGCCACATTGTGCCGATCACAGATCTCCCGAACCCGCTTTAAATACCCCTCAGGCGGCATTATTACCCCCGCCTCCCCCTGGATCGGCTCCACCAGGAACCCGGCCGTGTGGGGCGTGATGGCCGCCTCCAGCGCGTCCGCGTCGCCGAAGGGGATGATTTTAAAGCCCGGCGCGAACGGCCCGAAGCCCTCCCGGTAGGAAGGCTCGCTGGAAAAACCCACGATGGCGATGGTCCGGCCGTGAAAGTTGTTCTCGCAGACGATGATCTCCGCCTTGTCCTTCGGGATGTTCTTGGTCTTATAGCCCCACTTTCGCACCGCCTTGACCACGGTCTCCACCGCCTCGGCCCCGCTGTTCATGGGCAGCACCATGTGCGAGTTGGTCAGCTCGC
>JAABTE010000338.1 GCA_011390035.1 Desulfobacteraceae bacterium
TCTTGATCTTGTCCAGCCTGGCCATGGTGAAGATCGGCATTTTCTCCGGGTCGTCCAGGCTGCCGTGGATGTCCGGGGAGGCCTCGGTGAACAGCCGCTTTTCCCAGATCTCCTTCCGGCCCCGCAGGCGCCGCTCCTGCTCGTGGCAGGGAAAATAGACATTCTCGTCCACCCCCGGCGGAATCACGTTGAACTTGGGCGCGAACAGGTCGATGCCGCTTACCACCTGGTAAAGCCGGGGCAGGGAAAAAAACTGGTACGACTCGTACTGGCCCATGGTGTCTTCGGTGCCCACGATCTCCTGGGCGGTGCTGGCGATGATAAAATCGGACTTGTTCATGGCCAGGATGTCCGCAGAGTACTGGATGGAAAAATGGTACTCGTCCTCCATTTCTCGCCAGTACAGGTCTGAAAACAGGTACTTTGTCTTTTCCAGGGCGTGGGCAATGGTGCATTGGATCACGTCCATCTTGTCCGACAGCCGGGTGGCCACCAGATTGCCGTCCGAATAGTTGCCGATGATCAAATCCGGCCGGCCCTCGAACTCGCGCATCAGCTCCGACTCGGCGTCCTCGGCAAAGCGCTCCAGATAGGGCCAGATCCGGAACCGGGAGACCCACTGGCGCACCACGTTCTGGCCCCGGTCCCGGAAGGGGATGCGCAGGATCCAGCCGTTTTCCGTGCCGTGGATCTTCTCCTTGCGCTGGTTGCAGGTGGTGTCGCCCGCGTCCGGTATCAGCCGGGTGAGTACGATGATACGGGGGGTGGCGTCAACGCCTGTGCGGGCCAGGTCCTCCTTCAGATACCGCTCCAGGGCCCGCACCTGATCCAGGATGTAGATCACCTGGCCGCCCGTGTCCGGCTTTCCCAGCACGTTCTCCTGGCCGAACCAGCCGTGGGGGGAGACGATGGCGATCTTGGAGATCATGGGCAGGGTCACCCGGGAAAGAAACCGCTCCAGCATGGTGTCCGTGGGCTCGGCGATCAGCTCCTGGAGCATCTCCATGTTCTCCAGGATGCGGGCGGCGGTGTCGCCCCAGCCCGGCTCGAAGCCCCGGCGCTTCAGCTCCGGGGCCACCTCGGCGTATGGGGTATCCGCCGGAAGGGTTCCCAGCCAGCTCACCGCCTCTTCCAGGGCAGACAGGCACTGGCGGAAATCCTGGAGGATGCCGCCGTTGACCAGCAGTTGCCGGCCGTCATGCAGGTGCAGCTTGATGAACTCGAAGCTCCGGCGCTTCCACTCCCTTGGGTTCTGAAAGATGTTGGCGCACAGGTACCGGCTTAAAAAGCGGATGCCGTTGCCGATCTTGCGGGTGTCCCGGATGGAGGGGGAAAAATCGTAAAAGGGCAGAAAATCGATGTGCAGGTCCGATCCGGCCGCCCGGCCGCCGGTGACCATGCCGTCTTTAAGGTTCAGAAACTGGGGAACATCGATCTGCTCCATGTATTCCCCGTCGTTTCGCAGTCGATAAAAACGATACCGGGCCATGGCGTGCCTGTGCATGATGATCGTGTGGGTGGGCCCGACGAACAGCTCCTGAACCTTTCGAAAAAAGGCGTAGATGGCCGAATCCGACGCGAAGGACTCGCACTGGTCGTTTTTCCGGCAGAATTCCTCCCAGGCCAGCACGATCTCGTTTCGCAGGAAGAACTTCTGGGGCCGGGCGGCCAGGGTGGAAACAAACTCCCTGAAATCCATCATCTCCGTTTCGGGTATAATGCTTTTCAGCAGGCCCTGCATGATCGATCACCTCCTGTTGGCTTCGGGTTTAACGGCTTTCAAGCGCCTGGCGAACCGGCGCGTAAAATTCCATGCTCGACGGAATGGCCCCCTCGATCCGGCAGACTTGGCCGGCGAATCCGGTGGCCGCGCCCAGGAGCCTGTCACCATCCCACCCCTTCAGATAGCCGGCCGCCAGCACCGCGGCGTAGGCGTCCCCGGCGCCCACCGCGTCCACCACCTTCAGGTCCGCGGAGGGGCCGGCGGTGAACACCCCGGCGGGGGTGTAAAGCCGGCTGCCCGCCTTGCCCAGGGTCAGGGCGATGACCTCAATGCCCCTGTCGTCCATCAGGTGCCGGATGAAATCCTCGGGATCACCGGTAAAGCCCACCGCCGCGGCCACCTCCGGCAGCTCGTCGCTGTTGAGCTTGAGCAGGTGGCAGTGGCGAAGGGAGGCTCGGATGATGGCGTGGGAATAGGCGTCCGGCCGCAGGTTGACATCATACAGGCAGCGGGTCTTTTCCCCCCGCGCCGCCAGCAGATCCTGAACCTGGTCAAAGCCGTTCCCGCTGCGCTGGATCAGCGAACCGAAATAGATCATGTCCGCGCCGGCCACCAGCCGGCGGGCCGCGTCCGTGCTTTCGATGGCGTCATACGCCACGTCCGGAATGATGCGGAAGCTCGGGTTGCCGCCCGGGTCCAGGGTCACCTTCACCTGGCCGGTGGGCCGATCCGGGTCCCGCTGCACAAAATCGGGCGCCATCCCGCGGCTCCGCAGGAATTCGAGGATCTCCCACCCGGCCGGGTCGTTTCCCACCCGGCTGACAAAACGGGTCTCGAAACCCAGGGCGCCCAGATGGTGAATGAAATTGAAGGGCGCGCCGCCGAGGCGGCGATACCGGGGAAAAACATCGAACAGCACTTCTCCGATGGAGACAATCATGGGTCATCCCTTTCCGTCGCCAGAGGTTGATAAAAGCCCGCCGAGACGATTCATCTCACAAACCACATCCTGCAAGCCACATCTTGCAAGCCACATCTTATAAACTATCAGCATCGGTTCGGATTGTAAAGAGGACGCCCCCGAGGGCGGCGTCGGGGGCGGATCTGAAGGGCCCTTGATAAACCATAAGGATTTCAGATAAGAAAGGATGGCGCCCGGCCCGGAACAAAATCCTTTCTTATAATAAATCCTTGTAGTTGTGCCGGATTTTGAAACCGGATCTTGAAACCGGATCTTGAAAATGGATCTTGAAAATGGAAAAGATGCGAGGTGGATGGAAACGGGCGGGCCGCCCGCCGGGGGCGGCC
>JAABTE010000339.1 GCA_011390035.1 Desulfobacteraceae bacterium
GTCTGGATGATCAGCAGCACGTAGATCCCCAAAAGGGCCGCGGCAAAAGCGATGCCCATGTCCCGGAAGACCCGCAGGGTGATCTTCCATTCTCCCTCCCCGGCCCACTCGGCCCGGATACCTGTTGGGAGCGGATCCTTTTTCAACCTTTTTTGCATGTCCAGCACCGCCTCCGCCGGGGCCCGGCCCGCTGTCTCCGCCAGGACGAAGACCACCCGGTCCAGGTTCTTGTGATAGATGGGCTGGGGCGCGGGCACCAGTCGGATCGTCACCAGCTCGCCCAGGGGCACCATCTGGCCGGTGGCTGTCTTGATGGGGATCTGGGACAGGGTGGCGATACTGGCCCTTTTGGCCCGGGGCAGGATGGTGGTCACCAGCAGGGGCTGGCGCTCGCCCGGCGCGTGGACCGTGGCCGGATGGGCGCCGCTCAGGGCCACCCGAAGGGTCTGGATGATGGTTTCGGTGCTGACGCCGTGAAGCGCGGCCTTTTCCTTGTCCACCACGAAGTCGAACTGATCGCGGGGGGCCTCGGTCATGGCGTCGATGTCCACCACAAATGGCTCTTCGCGCATCAGATCCTCGATCCTGCCGGCCGCGTCGATGAGCTGCTGATAGGACTTGTCCTCGGCCCCGTAGATCTCCGCCACGATGGTGGCCAGCACCGGCGGGCCGGGGGGCGCCTCCACCAGCTTGATCACCGCGCCGTTTCGGTCCGCGATGGCCTTCAGGTCCTTTCGGAGGCGCAGGAGGATGGGGTGGCTCTGCATTTCCCGGCGGCTTTTATCCACCATGTTCACGCGGATATCGGCCAGGTGGCTGCCCTTGCGCAGGTAGTAATGCCGCACCATGCCGTTAAAATCCATGGGCGAGGCGATGCCCACATAGCTGACGAAACTGGTCACCTCGTTGACCCGGCGCAGGTAGTCCTCAAGGTCCCGGATCACCGCGTCGGTGGTCTCCAGGGTGGTGCCCTCGGGCATGTCCACCACCACCTGAAACTCGTTCTTGTTGTCAAAGGGCAGCATCTTCAGGGGCACCAGCCGGAAAAAGACCAGCAGCAGCGGGATGGCCAGCAACGCCAGTATGACGGCCAGCAGCCCCCACCGCATGAAGCGCGACCGCAGAAAGGGGGTCACCACGGCCCGATAGGTCTTCTCGATCCAGTTGGGCACCGCCGCCATGGGGTCCGCCGCCTCGTCCGACAGGTTCTCCGGAACCGCGCCGTTTTGCAAAACGGTCTTTTTAAGCAGGATATAGGTGAACCAGGGCACGATGGTCAGCGCGCAGACCGTGGAAAAGATCACGGTGATGGGCACATTGGCCGCCATGGGGGCCATGTAGGGCCCCATCATGCCGGTGATGAAAAACAACGGCGTGAAGCAGATGATGATGGCCAGGGTGGACATGATAACCGGCGGCAGCACCTCGCTTACGGCAAACAGGGTGGCGTTGAGCGGGTCGCGCTTTCTCATGAAGATGTGGCGCTGGATGTTGTCCACATTGGTGATGGGATCATCCACCACCAGGCCCAAAGAGAGGATCAGGGCAAACAGGGTGACCCGGTTGATGGTGTAGCCGAACAGAAAGTTGACGAACAGCGCCAGGGAAAAGCTGATTGGCACGGCAAGCGCCACCACCATGGCCTCCCGCCAGCCCAGGGTGAAAGCCAGCAGGATCACCACGGTCACAATGGCAAAGCCCAGGGAGCTGAGGAGCCCGTTGACCTTCTCCTGGGCCGTCTCGCCGTAGTTGCGGGTCACTTCCACATGCACGTCCGCCGGCAGGATGCCCGCCGCCTGGATCTCGTCCATCTTGGCCAGGATATCCCTTGCCACGTCCACCGCGTTGGTGCCCTGCTTTTTGGCCAGCGCCAGAGTGACGGCGGCGTATGACCGGGGCGCGTTCGTCAGATCATGCCGCTTGCGGTAATAATGGGAAAAGCCCATCCGCGTGTAGGCGGCCACCTCCTCGGGTCCGTCGATGATGGTGGCGATGTCCCGCAGATAGACCGGGCGGCCCTGATGCACCCCCGCCACAAGATCCGACACGTCGCCGGCATCCTTTAAAAAGGCGTTGGCGGTGACGGTGAACTGACGGTTGAAGCGGGAAAAATCGCCGGCGGTGACAGAGGCGTCCGCCCCCTTGAGCGCTCCTTGCACTTCCAGGATGGACACCCCCAGCCCCGTCATCCGCTCCGGCAGCAGCTCCACCCGCACCTCCCGGCGGCGGCCGCCCACGATCTCGGTTCTGGAGATGTTCTTCACCTCCGACAGGCGGGCCAGGGCCTCCTGGCCGATCCGGCGCAGCTCGGCGTCGTCATACCGGTCAGAATAGAGGGTGAGATTGACGATGGGCACGTCATCGATCTCCACCGGCTTGATCACCCACCCCTTTACGATGGGGGGCGCCTCGTCGATGTTCATGCGGATCTTGTTGTGCAGCTTCACCAGCGAACTCACCCGGTCCTCGCCCACATAAAAGCGCACCGTCACCACGGCCATGTCGCTGCTGGAGATGGAATAGACGTACTCCACGCCGTCGATCTGCCACAGCAGGCGCTCCAGGGGCGTGGCCACCAGCTTTTCCACCTCCTCGGGGCTGGCGCCGGGGGCCTGGACGAACACATCCGCAAGGGGCACCACGATCTGGGGCTCTTCCTCCCGGGGCGTCACCATCACGGCGGCCACGCCCAGGCACAGGGATGCGATGATCAGCAGCACCGACATGTGGGAGGTGAGAAACTGATAGACGATGGCCGAAATCACCCCGCCGGCGCCCGAACCGCCCGGGCTTCCGTTCCGCTCCGCGTTCCCGTTCCGTTCCGGGTTCTCGCTCATGCTCATCGCGCCAGCTCCGTCAGGGCCAGGGTTTCGCCGCCGGAAAGGCCGGAGAGCACCTCCACCTTTTCATCAACGGCCTCGCCGATCTTCACATACCGGCTGGCCCAGCCGTCCTTCCCTTTCACCTTCACCAGGTCCAACTGGCCCACCCGGCGGACGGCGGTCTTCGGAAT
>JAABTE010000340.1 GCA_011390035.1 Desulfobacteraceae bacterium
AGGGTGCGGCGCACATAATGCTCCGGCGACTGGTCCACATCGTAGGCGAACTCGTTGTTGAAGAACTCCCGCAGAAAGCCGTATCCGGAAAAAAGATCCGTGGTGGTGAACTGGAAGGCGTCCCGCTCCAGGATCGAAATGGCGGTGAAGGCCGCGGGCGTGAAGTAGGCGATGCCGTTGTTCTTGTAGTAATCGAGGATCGGCCGGCGGCTTTCGTTGACGCTGAAGTATTCCTCCGTCTCCGGCGCCCCCTTCTGGGGCGGGATGCGCTCGATGAACCGGCGGGTCAGGTAGATGTCGAAGACCTGGTCCACGGCGTGGCTGTAGTCGATCATCAGGGTGTCGGCCAGCCGGGCCTCAAGGTGGAACAGGTGGTTCATGTAGGTTTCCACGTCGGCCATGAGTTGCTCCCGGGTGAAGCGCTGGCGGGCGCAGTTCAGGGTCGCGCCGGCCACCACCGCGTGGGGGGTGATCACCGTGACGTGATCGATGGCGTTGATGAGCCGGTACCCGATGTCGCGCACCAGGGCGTTGTGGTCCTTGGATGTCATCTCCCGGATGGGCACACCCCGCCCGGAAAGGTACTCGTTGAGCGAGATCGGCTCGTGGAACTGGATGTAGATCTTGCCGTACCGCTTCTTTTTCTTCAAAAACTTTCTGGCCTTGATCACCTGCCACAGGCTCTCCGGCTTCTTTTGCCCTCCTTCCAGCTCGTGCAGGTAGGCGCTTTCTTCCAGCACCCGGTCATAGCCGATATAGACCGGAGCGAAGATCATGTCCTCGGCCGCCCCCTCCCGGAAGGCGTTGATCAGAATGGAGAGCAGGCCGAACTTGGGCTGGATCAGCTTGCCGGTGCGGCTCCGGCCGCCCTCGATGAAGAACTCGACGTTGAAGCCCTCCTCCAGCAGCTTGTAAACGTACTCTGAAAACACCCTTGAATAAAGCACCGCCCCCCGAAAGGAGCGCCGGATGAAAAAGGCCCCGCCCCCCCGGAACATCGGCCCGAGGGGCCAGAAGGAAAGATTCTTGCCCGCGGCGATGTGCGGGCAGGGCATGTTGTTGTGGTACATTATGTACGAAAGGATCAGGTAGTCGATGTGGCTCTTGTGGCAGGGCACGAAGATCACCGGCCCCTTCCGGGACATGCGCCTCACCTGGTGCAGCGTTTCGGCGTTGATGGTGTACCCTTCGAACATGGTGTCGATGAGCCAGGCCACCACGGCGGAAAAGACCTGGATCAGGCTCAGGCTGTAGCGGGCGGCGATCTCGTCGATGTATTCGTCGGCCTCCTTGTGGACCTTGTACCGGCTGATCTGCCGGCTTTCCGCGTACTGCTCCATGAAGTCCCGCAGGCGCCGGTTGGTCAGGATGTTCTCCTTCAGCTCCTCGCGCGTTTTGAGTACCGGCCCGGTGATGGACTGCCGGTGGCGGTTGATGCGGGCCAGCAGCAGCCGCCGCAGGGCGTAGGAGATGTTCTCCACGTTCTGCACCTGGTTTTCGGGCAGGGCCAGATAGGCTTTAAGGTCCAGCGGCTCGGAGACCTCCACGAACACCTTCCCCGGATTTTTAAGTAATGTGAAAAGCTTGCGCAGCTTGCCGGGGTTTTCCTCCGTGCCGAACAGGATGTCCGCGAGCCGGGGAACGGAGCGGTGGGGCGCCCGGCTGAAGAACATCACCTGGGGCACGATGTAAATTGTCTGCTCGGTGCGGTGCTGCAGATCGATCAGGTAGCGCAGCGGGTCGGTTTCCGCGTCCACGAAGCGCCGCCGGAACGCCCTGGGCGCCACCAAAGAGAGCATGCCGGGATGGCCGGCCGCCAGGGTCTGCTGGATATAGCCGCTCTCGTAGGGGTCCGGCAGGCGCAGGTGCCGGTAGAAGTGGTCCAGGTTGGCCAGCAGCATCTTAAAGACCCGGCTCGCCGGCTGGAGCAACAGGCTGCCGTGGTCGAAGAAGATCACGGGCGGCCGCAGGCCCGCCTCGGGCAGGCGGGTGTGATGGAACAGGTACTCAAAGATGCTTTTATATTTGATGGCGTAAACGACGATGGCCCCCTCCGCCGCCGGCTGGCGCAGCTTTTCCGCCTCGTTTTCCGGCAGGGCGATGTTGGCGAAAACGCCCCGGAACAGGGCGTCAGGCAGCCGGCCGAGGGACGGCGGCAGGTAGCAGCGGAAGTGGTGGTGGGTGCCCTTCAGCGCCCCGTCGATCCAGCGGCGAAGCCGCCCCCGAATGCCGGTGGGCTTGGAATCCTGATTATCAGACATCGATGCGATCCATATCCTTCGGTTTGCCGTTGATCCAAAAAAGCGCGGTCATGCCGCGAACCTTTAAGCACTAACAGAATCAGCGGCCGGTTTCAATCTTTATTTCGTCCATTGACCCCGGCGAGGATCTGTTTTATAAGATTAACGGAGAGCGCGAGCGCCGCCGTCGGCGGAATCTCCATGGAAAATGTAAAAATAAGCTTGCGTTGTAAAAGCGGTTATGATATCCCCTTATAAATCGTTGGCGCGGTTGGAAGGGTGTGAGCGTATCCTTCCGATATGGTTGAAAAAAGGCCATCGAGGCGATGGATTTTGGCCACGGCTTCGAAAAAGGGTCGGGCGTGGATAGGGGAAATCACGGAATCGGTTTGAATAGTCGGGTATCATCCAAGCAATCATTTAAAGGAGGAAGATTTTCTATGAAAACACTAATTGGTGGTGCGGTAGCGGCTGTGTTGGGACTGATCGGGCTTTCCGTCTGGTGGAAACCGTTTTTACAGCTTCTGGCCGGCGTCATTCCCATCATGCTGCTGCTCGGCGGATGTCTGGCCCTGTACCTGGGCTTTGACGAGCTGAAGGATACCTGGAAAAAAGGCGAGACCACCGCGGACACCCCGCCCGCCCAGGAAGACGACGTTGAAAAATACAAGGCCGAGATCCAGGACCTGAAAAAGGAAATCGAATCTTTAAAGAAGTCCTGATAGACCGACCCTTTTGAAGTCAAGACGGTTTAAATAAAAAGCCCCCCGCCG
>JAABTE010000341.1 GCA_011390035.1 Desulfobacteraceae bacterium
CCTGTCCGCGCCCGTCAGGAACGTAACCGTCGGGGAGAGTATAAACAGGGCGTCTGCGATGACCGCCACGCTGTTTTCAATGTCAAGCCGGTAAAGGGTCCCGGCGCCATCGAATACCACCAGGGCATCCGATCCGCCCCGGCTGGGCGACGGCATTCGCGCTTCCGTCGGCGCCCGGGGCGGGGCCACCGGGTGGATCTGAAGCAACTGCTCCGCGGCATTGGCGCCGGCCGGCGCCAATGGCCAGAGGGCGGCGCAGATTATCAGGCACAGCATAAGGCGCGGCATGGCTGTTTTGCAGGCATATCCCGTTTGTCTCATATCGGCACTCCTTTCCGTTGTGCGTCGCCGCGTCCTCGCGGGTCTCGCTCTTGCTTATTGAACCACGTCCCGCCAATAGATCATGCCGCTCGGCCCGCCGCTTTCCCACACCGGCGTGATGGTGCCGCCGGTGCCGGTGAGATACTTCACCTCAGAGCCGCCGGTTATGATCACGGCGGGCGGCTGGACAATGTCCGGAAACTGCATGCCGGACACCGGCACCTCGATGGTTTCCTGATTATCCGGACCAACCGGTTCATTCACGTCGAATTCCGGGTTATCGATGATGACCATGTCCTCGGTGGTGATCTCGCTGTCGTTGTTGATGTCCAGGGTGATCTGGCTCAACCGCGCCCCGGAGCAGGCGTCGATCTCGTGCAGGTAAGAGATGGCCCCCGAGCCGCACGGCCCGCTGGTACTCTGGGGGATGATGGTGACGAAGATGGCCTTGCCGTCCCGGATCAGCACCTCCCGCACCAGCCGCTCGCCCTCTGTGGGCAGATCGAAAAACCAGCCGGCGTGGTTGGCCTCGACGCTGCTCGGGTCGGGCCATCTCGGCTCCGGCTGAAACGCCAGGCTGGTGTCGTCCTCTTCCGTGATCCATACAGGCTCATGATTCGACATGACCCGCAGGATGTTGCCGTTGGCCTCCACCATGATGGCGGTCTGCTCCAGCAGGGTCACGGTGTCCGGCTGGTTAGACAGTCTGGGCGTGGCGTTGCGCTGGAAGTTGCCGAGGTATTCGGTGTCGTCGTCGTTATCGCCGTAGTCCCACACCCCATAAACCGTCTGGGGGTTGACATTGCTCAGATCGTCGCCGCCCATGTACCGGCCCGTGCCGAAGATCACGATGGAGCCGTGTTCGTCGCAGTGGGCGATGGCGTTGGGCTTGGCCGTGATGGGCTGGGGGTTGCCGCCGGCATCAAGGGCGCGGAACAGGGGCATCGGCGCGCCGCTGTCCAGATTTGTGTGGTAGGCGATGTCCCATTCGTCTGCCGAAGCCGCGGTCAGGTCGAACTTCCACAGGTTGCCCCGAAGGTCCCCGGCGTAGGCGTAGTCTATCACCGCGTCGTTGTTCACATCCGCCGGCAATGGCGTGGAAAGGCCGTTGCAGCCGGTGGCCCCCGTGTCCAACTGGGCCAGAACCTGCCCGGTTCGGGCGTCCAGGACAAACAGCACCGCCGAGTCGTCCTGGCTCTGGTAGCCGTTGCCGAAGATCACGATCCAGGGGTGGTCCGCGTCGTGGGAGCGGGCGATGTAGGCGTTCGAGAGGCTATAGCCCACGTCGTTCAGGATGGTGACGGGGGCCGATGGGGCGGGAAATTCCCACAGCGCCCGGTCGTCCAGGTCCGATTCGCTGGAGATGGCGGGGCCGGCATCGGTGAGCAGGCCGGACACGTTCAGGGCGAAATAGCCCTTGCCGCCCTTGCCCAGGCCGCACACCAGCAGGGTCATTGGGTTGTCCGAGGCGTCGGTGATCGGTCGAATATACGGGGTGCTGTCCACGAAATAAAGGTGGCTGTATTCCGGATCGGTCAGGCTCGCCAGGTTCGGAAACACGAGGCTCGGCACATAGGCGAACAGCTCTGCGCCCGTTTCTGCGTTGAAGGCGTGGAGCATGCCGTCGTTGGCGCCCACAAAGACCACGCCGTCGGAATAGGCGGGGCTGGAGTGGACGATGTCCCCCAGGATGAACGGGTCCGACTGCCGGATGGAGCCGGCGTTTCGGGTCAGGCGGTTTCTGAATGCGCCGCCGTTGCGGATCTCGCCGCTCACGTCCCCCCGGATATAATCGACCTGGGCTGCGGTGAGCAGCGCCTGCTGGGCGGTGTCCAGGCTGTTGAACCGGAAGGGAATTCCGCCGGCCGGCGACTCCCGCCGGAAGGTGGCGATGAGCCGGTCCTCGTGGCCGGCGCCGTCGTCCCCCACTGTTTCCAGCAGCTTGGCCGCCGCGTCCCACAGGGCGTCCGGGATGACCTGGCCGTCGATGTAGCCGGTCTGGCCGAAGGCGATGGCCCTTGCGCTCAGGAACCCGGCCCACCCCTCGGTGTTGTAGCCGGACTGGAAGATCAGCGAGCCGGCCCGCAGCTCCTCGCTGTTCAGGGACGCCGATGCGCCGGAGCCGATCCGGTCCAGGATGCTCATCACCACGCTCTCGAAGGCTTTCAGCAGCTCTTCCGGATCATCCGCGCTGTGAAACTCCCCCCGGCCGTTGATGGCCGCGTGCCACATGTCGTCGATCTTGCTCCGGTAGTCCGCGTGGGCGTTGATGTTGGGCCAGCACCACGGGTCGCATTCGTCGTTGTCCGGGTAGGTGGCGGGGTTGATGATGTTGAAGGCGGTGGGCGGGTCTGTGCCCAGGATGTTGTCCGGGTCCAGGTTGCCGTGGACGCCGAAGGTGATCATGTAGGTGACCAGGTGCTGAAACTCGGCCATGTCCGGAAAACGGGTGGGCACCATGTCCTCCACCTCCGGGGCCAGATCGGTGACGTAGTAATACATGGCAACGTCCGCCAGGGTGCCGGGGCTGTTATCGGCGTAGGGCGGAATGCCGGAAAGCGTTACCGTGCCGTCCTTGGTGGTGTAGACATCGCCGTCTATATTCTGCACCCCGGGGGCGCCGCCGTTGTAGTATCCGTCCGTGAAGACGATGACGAAATTCTGCTGGCAGGC
>JAABTE010000035.1 GCA_011390035.1 Desulfobacteraceae bacterium
GAAGAGGAGGGTCTCAAGTGTCAGACCCATTCCATGTTCTGCGGCAAGGAAGGCGTGGATCTTCTGAAAAAGGAGATTGAGGGCGGCGTTAACGCCCTCGTGCTGGCGGCCTGCTCCAGAAGGGCCAATTCCGACACATTCAAGTTCGAAGGCTGCATCGTGGAGCGGACGAACATCCGAGAGCAGGTGGTCTGGTCCCATCCCAGGGACCAGTTTCCGAAGCTCACCGCGGAGGAAAAAGAGGATGAGGACAAATTCGACCGCGTCCAGATGATGGCAGAGGACTACCTGCGCATGAGCATGGCCCGGGTGAAGAAGATCAACCTGCCCGAGCCGTACAAGCCGGACACCCTGAGCAAGGACATCCTGGTCATCGGCGGCGGCATCACCGGCATCTCGGCTGCAATCGACGCGGCCAAGGCAGGCTACAATGTGACCATCGTGGAAAAATCGGGAACCCTGGGCGGCTATGCCTCCAAGGTGCGGCGCCAACTGCCGCTGAAGGCGCCTTATGACGCGCCGATTCCGCCGGTCATTCAGTCCAGAATCGACGAATTGCAAAAATACCCCGGCATCAAGGTCCGCGCCAACACCGTGGTGGCCCGCATCGCCGGCCAGCCTGGCGAGTTCACCGTCACCTTGAAAAAGCCGGGCGAAAAGATCGATTTCGACGTGCCCTATCCGCTGCCCGAGGAGATGAAGGTGGACGAGAGCGGCAAGGAGTACGACGCGGAGACCATGCACAAGAAGTTCCTGGAGTACAACGAGGGCCGCCGGGACATCCTGACGCTCGACCCCGACGGCGAGAAGTTCGGCGCCGTGGTGCTGGCCGCCGGCTGGCGCCCCTATCAGCCCAAGGCGGGGGAATTCGCCCACCTGGGCATGGGCGAGCTGCCCGACGTGATCACAAACCATCAGTTCGAAGAGATGGCCGCGGCCGGCAAGATCACCCGCCCCTCCGACGGCCAGCCCGCCAAAACGGTGGCCTTCGTCCAGAGCCCGTATCAGGATGACGACGCCGACTTCGATTATGCCGGCTCCGTCACCAGCCTGGTGGCCTTGAAGCAGGCCACCTATGTCCGCGAGGACTACGAGGACGGCAAGGCATACATCTTCTATCAGCACATGCGCACCCCCGGCCTGTCCGAGAACTTCTACAAGAAGATTCAGCAGGACCCGGCCATCTTCATGACCAAGGGCAAGGTGGTCTCGGTGAGCAAAAACGGCGCCGGCCTGATGCTGGAAGCGGCCGACACCCTGCTGGGCGAAAAGCTCAAGGTCAAGGCCGACCTGGTGGTTCTGGCCACCGGCATGGTGCCCCTGACCAAGGATGATCCGGTGGTCAACCTGGCCTATCGGCAGGGCCCGGCCTTCCGTGACATCGACCTGTTCAACGGGTATGTGGATTCCAACTTCATCTGCTTTCCGTACGAGACCCAGCGAACCGGCATCTACGCCGCCGGCGCCATCCGCCGCTCCATGACCATGGAAGAGGCCATCGACGACGCCACCGGCGCCGCCCTGAAGGCCATCCAGTGCATCGAATCGGTCAACCGGGGCGTGGCGGTTCACCCCCGCTCGGGCGACATGACCTTCCCCGACTTCTTCTTCCAGCGCTGCACCCAGTGCAAGCGCTGCACCCAGGAGTGTCCCTTCGGCGCCCTGGACGACGACGCCAAGGGAACGCCCAAGCCGAACCCCACGCGCTGCCGCCGCTGCGGCACCTGCATGGGCGCCTGCCCGGAGCGGATCATCAACTTCGCCGACTACAGCATCGACTCCATCGGCTCCATGGTCAAGGCCGTAAAGGTCCCCTCCGAGGACGACTACACCGAGCCGCCCTTCCGGATCCTTGGCCTGGTCTGCGAGAACGACGCCTATCCGGCCCTTGACATCGCGGGCCTGAACAAGCTGTCCTTCTCCGCCGACGTGCGGCTCATCCCCATCCGGTGCCTGGGCTCCATGAACGTCATCTGGATCAAGGACGCCCTGTCACAGGGAATGGACGGCGTGTTCCTGCTGGGCTGCAAGCACGGCGACGACTACCAGTGCCATTTCGTCAAGGGCAGCGAGCTTGCGGACATCCGGGTCAAGAAGATCGGAGACGCCCTGGCCAGCCTGGCCCTGGAGGAGGAGCGGGTGGCGCAGTTCACCATCGCCATCGACGAGTATGACAAGCTCCCCCAGATCATCAACGATTTCGTCAAGCAGGTCGAGGATCTGGGCCCGAACCCCTTCAAGGGATTCTAACGGCGATAATCGGCTCGAGGGATAAACGCGCCGCCGTCCCGGCCCCGGCTTATCGGTCCCGGCTCTTTCCGGGTTCTTTCCGGGGCGGCGGCCAGACCCTTTCGGCGCGTTGCGAAAAACGGAATTCAGTTCAACAAGGAGGAATCGTTATGTCGGATAAATATCTGGTGGAGCCTGACTTACAATTCATCGACGAGGTGGTCGGGCTGGGGGGCGAGTCTCTGAAGAAATGCTACCAGTGCGCCACCTGCTCGGTGGCCTGCCCCATTGCGCCGGACAACAAGCCCTTCCCCAGAAAAGAGATGATCGCGGCTTCCTGGGGACTCAAGGACCGGCTGGTGGGCAACGCCGATATCTGGCTGTGCCACAACTGCGGCGACTGCACCACCCTGTGCCCCAGAGACGCCAAGCCCGGCGACGTGCTGGCGGCCATCCGGGCCTATGCCATCACCGAATACGCCCAGCCCAAATCCATCGCCAAGGCGGTGAATGACCCCAAAAAGCTGCCCATCCTGCTGGGCATTCCCGTGGTGATCTTCATCATCCTCGGCCTGATCACCGGCCTGCTCGATTTCACCCCCGGCGGCGGCGAGATCGTCCATTCCAAGTTTTTCTCCACCTGGCTGGTGGACCTGATCATGGTCCCGGCCTCAATCTGGACGGTGGTCATCTTCGCCCTCGGCATCAAGCGCTTCATGGCGGACATGCACGAAAACGCCCTGATCCAGGGCAAGACCGACAAGGAAAAGCTCGAAATCGGCCCGTTTATCAAGTCACTGGTATCGGTGATCCCGCGCATTCTCCAGCACTCCAAGTTCTCCGAGTGCGGCGAGAACGAGGAGCGGGCCACCTCCCACATGATGGTCTTTTTCGGGTTCATCGGCCTGTTCATCGTCACCAGCATCTTCTTTGTGGTGCTGTACATCTTCCAGATCCATGGGCCCTATTCCCAGCTCAACCCCGTCAAGTGGCTGGCCAACGTCAGCGGCGTGGCCCTGGTGATCGGCAGCCTTTTGATGATCAAGACCCGCCTGTCGAAAAAGGACCAGGTCTCCACCTATAAGGACTGGTTGCTTGTGGGGCTGGCCCTGGCGCTGGGCCTTACGGGCATGCTCACCGAGATGACCCGCCTGGGCGGCGCGGCCGCGCTGTCCTACACGATGTACTTCATCCACCTGGTCTTCGTTTTCGCCATGTTCGCCTACCTGCCCTACACCAAGCTGGCGCACATAGTGTACCGGACGCTGGCCATGGCGTACGCGGATTACAGCGGCCGCAAGTTCTAAAAGATCGGCCCGTCCTTGCGCTCCGGCGCGTTGATGGCCGGCGGAGGGCGGACGATTCGCGCATGGAGGCCCCGATGATCGATATCGGGGCCTCTTTTTTTGTATCGGGGGCGGTATCGGCGGAATAGCCGTATTTGATAGCGTGTCGGGATTGATATGATGCCGGAGCCGTTAAAAGGGAATGAACAGCTCCGGCGGCGAGTGGACTTATTGATCCTGGCGGTTTGTAAAGCTTTTATTGATGATGGCGAAGGCGTTTTTTGCCGCCGTTGTTTGTTGGCAATGGTGTTGTTCCGAACCCCTTATCAGAACCCATTTGCCCGGTTTTCTGCATTGCACCAATATTTTATCGCCGACGATTGCCGTTCCGGGGACGTCATGAGTTGCAATGGCGGAAGATCTTAACTTGTCAACCAATTTTGCCCTCCGCCTCCAATTCCGCGCACACGGAAACGATGATTTGCAGATCGATGTTCAGCGCTTCAAAAAGCTCGACATAATCGATCTCCCGTCCGTCGTTTTCCGCAAAATATTTGGCAATGATCGCCTTGGCTTCTTCAATAGTCGGTTCTTTAATTTGAATGGATTCATCGGTGGAAGATGAAGGCCCGACATTGAGGAACATGAAAATCGGCGCGCTTTTGCCTCCCGGCGCGGCTTCTCCCGCAAAGCCAGGCGCATATCCCATGGATGACGACAATCTTTTTGGATATGTTTGGATGTCCCCCATATTATTCCTCCTTTTCACCATTGCCGGCAACATTCCCTTCAGCCATGTCGGCCGATTTATTAAGCCACCTGGCTACGGCCCTTGCGACGGACGGTCTCAGCGCGACCGCGCAGGAGACGAAACGCATGGCCTCGCCGACTTTGTCGGCTTCATTCCCCTCATCGAATGTTTTGCCATCCTCCCCGACCCGGATGATGGTTTCGCCTGGAATCGCGTGTTGCTCGGAAAAAAAATTGGCGATAACGTCTCCTTGCGCATTTACGCCGCCGTAGCATCCGGTCGCATGATGCACGCCGTATCCGTCCCCAAGGATGTATTGGACGTGGTATTTGCCGACCACCCTTTCCTCTGCGTTCTCCTCTTCCATGACGCCTCCTCTCGTTCATACTTAGAATAACATTTATCATCGTGTCAATGATAATTTGAAAGACATTTATTTTCCTTTTTAATTCCATCGGTTTTGCCTGATTTTCATAACGCGGCAACTGTCGCGGAGCATAATCGATGAGCGCTTTTCGAGCGAGAATGTTCCGAAAACAATCGCCATCATCATATTCGCGGCCACGCCAGCCGATCTACCGAAAAGGCCGGCCCGGGGCGGCCGCCTTGACACGGCCGTTAAAATAAGGTAAGCCTTTATAGTTGTGACAGGTAACGCCTCAAATAGATTTTTAATCCCATTTCCAGTGAAAGGCCGCTGATTCATGCAAGAAAAACCCTGGAAACCATGGGCGCTTCTGGCCCCGTCCATCACGGCCGTGTTTCTGCTGCTGGTCATTCCCGTCTGCTTCATCGTGGTGTACAGCTTCTGGCTGCGGGCGCCCACCGGCGCCGACATCCCGGCCTTTCAGTTCGGAAACTATCAAAAATTCTTCGCCGACTTCTTCTACCCCGGCATCCTGCTGCGCACCATCCGCGTCTCGCTGGAGACGGTGGCCCTGTGCCTGGTGATGGGATATATCCCGGCCTACTTCTTCTACCGGTCCGAAACCCGCCACAAAGCTGCCCTGCTGTTGCTGATCATGCTGCCCTTCTGGATCAGCTTCATCATCCGCACCCTGAGCTGGATCAACATCCTGGGCGACACAGGGCTTTTCAACCACGCTCTGATGAGGATCGGCATCATCTCCGAGCCGCTGGGGCTGCTGTACAACGAAGGGGCGGTGCTGCTGGGCCTGATCCAGTACCTTTTGCCCTTCATGATCCTGAATGTTTACGTGAGTTTAGAGGGCATCGACAAGAACCTTCTGGAGGCGGCCCGGAGCCTGGGCTGCACCGAGTGGCAGGCATTCCGGGAGGTAACACTCCCTCTGAGCCTGCCGGGCGTGAGCGCCGGGTGTCTGCTGGTCTTCGTACTCACCGCCGGCACCTACCTGCCCCCCATGATACTGGGCGGGCCCGGCAACGACATGATCGCCAACCTGATCTTCAAACGGGTCATCGGCACTCTGGACTGGCCCTTCGGGTCGGCCATCAGCGTGATCCTGCTGGGGCTGCTGTGCGTGATCATCTACACCTACAATCGATATCTCGGGATCTCCCAGATCTTTAAATCCTTTCAGGGGAATTGACCGATGAAGCGATTCTTTTCCGGCTGGTCCCTCATCCGACTCTACACCATACTGGTGTATGTGTTCCTGTTCGCCCCCATCGTGGCGGTGATCATTTTGTCCTTCAATCCGGAGCAGTTCGGCTCCTTTCCCATGAAGGGCTTCAGCTTCAGGTGGTATGTGAAGCTGGCCCAGAATGACAGCATTCTGCACGCCTTTAAAAATTCGATGATACTGGGCAGCCTCACCGCCCTGCTGGTGACGACCATCGGCGTGCCCGCGGCCATGGCCTTCGTCCGATACGAGTTTCCGGGCAAAAACGCCCTGAACACCCTGCTGCTCACCCCCATCATGATCCCCGAGGTGGTGCTGGGGGTGGCCCTTCTGCTGTTTATCCGGTGGCTGCAGCAGCCCAAGAGCTTTCTGCTGCTGCTCATCGGCCATGTGGTGATCACCCTGCCCTATGTGCTGCTGGTGGTCCAGGCCAGGCTGGTGGGCATCAGGCGGGAATACGAGGAGGCGGCCATGACCCTTGGGGCCAATGCCTTCCATACCTTCCGGGAGGTGACCCTGCCGCTGCTGATGCCGGCCATCCTGGCCGGGATGCTGTTCGCCTTCACCATCTCATTCGATGACGTGACGGCCACCCTGTTCTGGGCCACGGCCCACAACCAGACCGTGCCGGTGAAGATCTTCGGCATGCTCAGAAACTCCATCAGCCCCGAAATCAACGCCCTGGGAACCGTGATGATCGCGCTGACGGTCTCCGTGCCGCTGCTGGCCGGATACCTCTCCCGCCGGTTCTCCAGGGGCGGATCATGACCATCATCCATCACAACCAAAGCCAAGGAGGGAAAGCATGTCAGAGAAAATGCAAAGGGATCTGGATCAGCGGATCGACGATTATCTGAACGGGAAACTGGACCGCCGCTCATTCATGAAATACCTGTGCCTGGCCGGCGCCGCCGCCGGCCTTGCGGGCGGGCCGTTCGGGCTGGCGCGCAGCGCCATGGCCGCCGCCAAGACCATCCGCTTCGACGGCTGGGGCGGCACCACCTCCGAGGCGTTCCGCCAGTACGCTTTCGGCCCCTTCACCGCCCAGACCGGCATCGAGGTTGTTGACGCCGAGTTCGGAGACATGGACACCTACATCACCCGGGTCAAGGCATCCTTCCCGCCGGGGGGCGAGTTCAACCTGGCCCATCTCAGCGGGGTGTTCGATTATGCCAGGTATGTGGGCCTGGGCTTCGACACGGTGCTGGACGAGTCCAAGATCCCCAATCTCCAGTACGTTATGCCCGCCATGATGGAACCCTACCGCCGCATCACCAACGGCAAGCTCTCCGCCGTGCCCTATGACCTGGGCCAGACCGGCATCGCCTATAACACCCGGCATATCGACAAGGCCAAAGCCGAAAAGCTGGGCGCCGGACTGCTCTGGGAAAAGTCGCTGGACGGCAAGCTGGGCAGTTGGGGAGACTGGCGCACCAACATCTGGTACGCCGCCCTTTATACCGGCCAGAATCCCAACGACATCAAGAACATGGACGCCATCTGGGACGCTTTGCGGCAACAGCGGAACATGGTAAAGAAATACTGGGGCTCCGGCGCCGAGCTGATGAGCCTTCTGGCCAACGAGGAGATTTACGCCACGGTGGCCTGGTCCGGCCGGGTTGCCGCCCTTCAGGAGCAGGGCCATCCCATCGGCTTTCTGGCCCCGGAAAACTGCTATTCCTGGCAGGAATGCATCTTTGTCCTCAAGGGGACGGATCTGGATGTGGCCCAGAACCTGCTCAACTTCATGCTGGCCCCCAAGGCGGCCATCGCCGTGGCCATCGGCCAGAAATACCCGCCCAGCCTGGACCCGACCAAGGTCGAAATGCCCCAGAGCGTCCAGTCACTGCCGGCATTCGACCCCACGGGGCAGTTGAAGGGCTATCTTTTCGCCGATCCGGAATACTGGAACGGCCATCAGGTCGAATGGGCCGAAAAATGGGACCGGGTGAAGGCGGGTGCGTAGCCGGCAGTCTCATTAGAGTTACAGGATGATATTTCAATGATCGCCCCTCCGCGCCGCCGCCGGGGCGATCATTGAGAACAAAATCGAGGGGAGTTTAATTGTGCAAGGCCAAGCAGTGGAAGATCAGCCGGTGGAAGGTCGGGCAATGGTCCGATTCCGGGGCATCCGGAAAAGCTTCGGCAAAGCCGTGGCCGTGGCGCCCACGGATCTGGACATCGAAGAGGGCCACCTGGTCACGCTGCTGGGACCATCCGGCTGCGGAAAAACCACCCTGCTGCGCATGGTGGCCGGGCTGGAAACGCCCACGGACGGCGATATTTTCATCCGGGACAAGCGGATCAACGACACGCCCGTGCATCAGCGGAACCTGGGCATGATCTTTCAGAACTACGCCCTGTTTCCCCACAAGACCATCTATGACAACGTGGCCTTCGGCCTCAAGTACCGCAACGTGCCGCGTGAGGAAATCCGGGGCAAGGTGGGGCGGGCGCTGGAGATGGTGCGCCTGCCCGGCGTGGAAAACCGGATGCCGGCCCAGCTCTCCGGCGGTCAGCAGCAGCGCATCGCCCTGGCCCGGGCCATCGTCATCGAGCCGGACGTGCTGCTGATGGACGAGCCCCTGTCCGCCCTGGACGAAAACCTGCGCGAGGAGATGCGCCGGGAGATCGACAACCTCCAGCGGATACTGGGCGTGACCACCATCTTCGTGACCCACGACCAGCGCGAGGCGTTGAGCATGTCGGACAAGATCGTGGTGATCAAGGCCGGCGTGATCCAGCAGGTGGGAGACCCGGAGACGGTGTATAACCGTCCGGCCAACCATTTCGTGGCCGATTTTCTGGGCCACTCCAACTTCGTGGCGGGACGGGTGGAGGAGCGCCGGGGAGACCTGGTGATGGTGCGGCTCGACTCGGGGTTTCTGCTCCGGGCGGAGCATCCGGGGCAATGGCGGGCCGGGCAAAAGGTGGAGGTGGTTATCCGCGCCCAGCGGTTCGAGGCCTTTTTGAAGGCTGATTATCAGGCGGAAGATGGGGTGAATTATTTCGAGGGGACTATAAAGGACAGGAGTTACATGGGCGGGGAGGTGAACTATTTTATCGACATCGGCCATAAAGAGGAGCTGCACGTCATCAGCATGATGCGAAGCCGGTTCTTTCAGGTGGGGGATGTGGTTTCCGTTCAGGTGGCCCGGAGGCATTGTCATTTGCTGGCCCTGCCGGAAGAAAAGGAGCCGGCATGATTTTTGGCGGGAAGCCGGTTATATCCGAAGGACGCTTTGGGCATCGCATCCGGACCATCGATTCGCACACCGCCGGGGAGCCGACGAGGCTGATTGTCTCCGGCGTTCCGCCATTGGGCGGGGCCACAATGGCCGAGCGACTGGTGGAATTTCAGGAAAGACATGACGCCATCCGGAAGCGGCTGACCCGGGAGCCCAGGGGGCATCGGGACCTGCTGGCGGCCCTGCTGACGGAACCCGCCGAGCCGGGCAGCGACTTCGGGCTGATTTACATGGACGCCCGGCGGTATCCTTTCATGTGCGGTCATGCCACCATCGGCGCGGTGAGCGCCTGCTTCGACGTGGGCTGGCTTACGGCCGATGGTCCGGAGCGGGTCGTTCGGGTGGACACGCCATCGGGAACCGTGGAAACCCGCGCCTTTATCTCCGGGGATCGGGTGGAGGCGGTGGCCATTAGGATGGTGCCCGCCTTTGTCTATGAAACCGATCAGCGCCTTACAGTGCCGGGATTCGGGGAGCTGCGCGTTGCAACCGTCTGCGTGGGCGGTTTTTTTGTTATGGTATCGGCGGATCAGATCCCCTTTGCACTCTCGGTGGAAAACAGCCGGGAGCTGATCGATCTGGGCATGCGCGTCATCGACGCGGCCAATGCCCGGTTGACAGTGGCCCACCCCCTTCGGCCGGAGGTGCGAACGGTGGATGTGGTCAAGTTCTACGACCCGTCCCGCCACGCCGAGGGAGAAAGCGCCGGCGCGGTCATCTATGGCGAGCGCCACATGGATCGATCGCCCTGCGGCACGGGCACCGCCGCGCTGCTCACCCTGCTGCTCCACCAGGGGCATCTTGCCGAAAATGTCCCCTTTATTTCCAAAAGCCCCCTGGGCACGACCTTTGACGCCCGCATTGTTGAAACCCTCCCTGTGGGAAACATCCCCGGCGCGGTGGTGGAAATCAGGGGCACGGCCCACCTGACCGGCATCCACGAATTTCTCCTTGACCCGGACGACCCCTTTCCCCGGGGCTACCTGCCATGAGCAATCCTCCAGCCCATCTGATCCTGACCAACGGCGATATCCATACCCAGAACCCGAGGCAGCCCCAGGCCCAGGCCGTGGCCATCCACGACAACCGGATATTGGCCGTGGGGGACACCCGATCCATCCGCAAAACGGCCGGCCGCCTCACCGAGGTGATCGATCTGGCGGGCCGGACCGTCATCCCCGGCATGATCGATGCCCACATCCATTTTTATGAATGGGCCCGAAAGCGCCGCCAGCTCGATCTGGCCGAGGCCGCCTCCATTCAGGACCTGTATGAGCGGGTGGCTGCCTTTGCATCCAGTGTCCCCGCCGGCGGATGGGTGATCGGATACGGATGGAACGAGGCCGACTGGCCCGAGCGGCGCATGCCCGGCGCAGCGGAGCTGGACCGGGCCGCCCCCGATCATCCGGTTATCCTGTGGCGGTGCGATTTTCACCTGGCCGTGGCCAATACGACCGCCCTTCAGATTGCCGGCATCGGCCCCCACACACCTGACCCGCCCGAGGGAATGATCGAGCGCGACGCACGCCATGCCCCCACGGGCGTGTTGCGGGAGCTGGCCATCAACCTGATCCGCGAAAAAATTCCCACCCCGTCGGACGGGGAACTGCTGGAGGCCCTGTGCGACGCCATCCGCCACATCCATACCCTGGGGGTGACGGGGATTCACGACGTGCGCCTTATGAACGACGCGGAGGGGGCGCTGGCCTTCAAGCTCTGGCAGCGGCTCAACGAGCGACATCGGCTGGATCTGCGATGCGCCGTGACCATTCCGGGGGATCAGGTGGAAGCGGCGGCGGCCCTTGGCCTGCGCACGGGCATGGGCGATTCCCGGCTCCGCCTGGGCCATCTGAAATTCTTCGCCGACGGCGGCATGGGCGCCCGCACCGCCTGGATGCTGGAACCCTACCTGGACGCCGAGTCGGGCATGCCCTTAACGCCCCCGGAACTGCTGGAGCAACAGGTGCGCATGGCCGAATCCGCCGGCCTGGCGGTGATGATCCACGCGGTTGGAGACAAGGCCAACCGGGAGGTGATCCGGATGTTCGAGCGCATCCGCGCCGACCGCCCCCCTGCCGGCGGGGTCGCCGCCAATCCAGCTTCGGAATGCGGCGCCCCCGGCCCATCCATTCCCCACCGCATCGAGCATGTCCAGATGATCCACCCGGACGACATCGCCCGACTGGCCCGGTCGGACCTGGCCCTCTGCATGACGCCGGAAAACATGATCCTGGACATCAACATGGTGGATGCCTCCGTGGGAGACCGGGGCCGGTGGGCCTATGCCATCCGGGACCTGCTGGAAACGGGCCGCCCGCTGATGTTCAGCTCCGATTGCCCCGTCTGCCCTCCATCGCCGCTGGGCGGCATTCACGCCGCCGTCACCCGCCGGCGGCGGGACGGCACGCCGCAGGAAGGCTGGTACCCGGCCGGCCGCGTCACTCTGGAAGAGGCCATCCGGGCCTACACCCACGCGCCGGCCGCCGCCAACGCGCAGGCCCATGAGCTGGGAATGATCGCGCCGGGGATGCTGGCGGATATCGCGGTGTTCGATCGGGATCTGTTCGCGGCCGAGCCGATGAAGCTATCCGAGGCGAAGGTGGATTTAACGGTTTTTGATGGGAGGGTGGTGCATCGAAGGATTTAATCTGCAAAAGCCTCAAAAGGAACACCGACAATCAATGACCGACAGATTCCAGTAACATTTCAAGCTGGTCAATCAAGGCCGGAAGGTCCTGCCGAACCGTGGCAAAGACAATTTCAGGATCGATGTCATCATATTCATGAATCAAGAAGTTTCTCATTGAAATCATTTCAGCCCAGGGAATTTGTGAAAGTGATCGTTGTGTCTCCATGGATACGCGCCTCGCGGCCTCCCCGAGAATCTCGATTCGACGGACAACCGAATCCTGCAGTCTGATATCTCTTAGAAAAACATCCCTTGGTATGCCTTGCAGATATTCCACAGCCAATCTTGCCGACTCCAGAATATCCAGCATATGGACATGATCATGCTGCATAAACGATCCGAGCCGTTTCCAGAATGGCTTTTCGGCGCAGATAATTACGACTTTTCTCTATCCCCCTTCGGCTGACGAGATCTACCTCGCGTCCGAGGATCTTTTTTAATTCTTCCTGCATATGGACCATGCTGAAAAGGGTATGTTGCGCATCCGGGTCAAATCGGACCAGGACATCCACATCGCTTTCCGGGCCAAAATCCGGACGCAGAACCGAGCCAAATAATGCCATTTCCCTGATCTGCCAACGATTGCAGAAAGCGACAATGGCTTCCCGCGGTATGTCAATTTGTGATTTCATCAAGCCCTCCCCTCAAGGCGCCTTCTCGAAAAACAAATTGCCCTTATAGCACCGCTTGACCGCCCGCATGAAAAGATGCGTGCCGTTCATCCGGTTTCAGCCTGTCAGGCCATGAGAAATCCGGCCGCGTCCGCCAGCCCTTCAACGGAAACAACCGGCCGCCCCTCGGCATCGGTCTCAACGCCCGCAGGGAATCGATACCCCGGCGCCATGGACTGGTAGTATCCCAGGTCATAGGCCAGCAGCGTCAAATTCAATCGCCCGTGGGCATCGGACAGCCGCGAGGTCAGGCCGAAATCGACCTCCCCGAGTTCCGTGGCGATGATGTAGCGGGGAATCTCCCGGCCGCTGCCCTCCCGGCGCACCATGCTGGCAATATCGATCACGTCCGAGACGGCCACGGGCGATGCTCCATTGAATTCCTTTTGAATCGGCAGCCCCGCCACATACAGGTGATGAAACTCGATGCCGCTCTCCCGGAGCGTGAAGGCGAGCCGGCTGATCGCCTCCGGAGCGTCGTTTACGCCGGACAGCAGCGGCGAGTTGGCATACGTCGTCACGCCGCCGTCCAGCAGCCGGGCTGCCAGCTTGCGGTGATCGGGCCGGATCTCTTCCGCCCGTAAAAAGGCGGTCTCGATCTCCAGCCGCAGGGGGGTGGCCACCTCCAGGCGGTTGAGGGATGTCAGATGACGGATGACGGCGCGGGTGTATCGCTCGGGATAATAGTTGAACCAGAGGCTCTTCAGGCGAACGGCGTTGACATGGGGAATGGACGCAAGGGCCGAGATAATCCGGTCGATGGCCGGCAGAAACTCCAGGGCGTCGCCGGCGCCGGCGATCACCACATCGGTGATCCGCTCATCCTTCCGGATATAGTCCAGGGCCGCCGCGTCGGCCGAAGGATCCAGTTCCACTCGGGTTTCATGGGGCCGATAACACTTTTCCACGCCTGTGGGCACGATGCCGCCTCGCAGCGCCTGGTCCGCCAGCAGCTTTTCCCGAAGCTCGGCCAGCCCATCGACGCCAAGGGCTCGAGCCTCCTTGGCTCCCTCCGGCTTGGTCACCTTAGGCCGGGAGCCGATAAACAGGCCGGGATCACCGATTTTGGCCATGTAGCGCACATCGATGGTCCCCTCGTCATTCACCCGGAGCATATCCAGGTTTTCCGCCAGCGGGCCGAAGCTCTTGTAA
>JAABTE010000342.1 GCA_011390035.1 Desulfobacteraceae bacterium
CCGAAGCCGCCAGTCGTTCACGATCCGCCCCCGGATGAACAGGCCCTCGTCCGGCTCCCGATCCGTCACCCAGACGGCCTCGGCCGTCCCGTCCGTCCCAACCCGCAGCCCGGTGAAGACCTCGTGCCCCTTGCGATTCCGATTTTCCCCAACCCCATCCCGAAACAGGGCCTCGGGCAGCGTCGAGATATCATAATCCAGCCGCACATAATCCCCCCGGAACAGATCCCTCGGATCTATTGGCGCCGTGCGCAGGTACACCCGCTGCCCGGCCCGGGCGATGATCTCCCGCTGAAGGGCCATGTGGCCCAGCACGACAAACTGTACGGCGATGGCCAGAAGAATGAAAAGCCGTCTCATGATCGCTCCTTGCCGGATCGGGCGTGGCGATTGCCCGCCCAGAAGATGGCCCCGCCGGTCAGGAAAAAAACGATGCCCCGCAGCAGCAGGCTGTCGAACAGATCCACATACCGCGCCCCCGCCAGGGCGGCCACCAGCAGGCAGCCCGCCGCGGTCTTGATCATGCGGGATTCCCGGCCGCCCCGGACGATCAGCAGCCCCGCCTGGGCCAGAAACAGCAGGTTGAAGGGCGCCGCTCCGGCCCAGTCGTCAATGCCGGCCAGCGCCTGGCCCCGGATCAGAAACCAGGCAGCGGCGGCCCCGGCAAGCGCCACCGACCAGAACCCCGCCGGATCGGGACCGACTTCCGGACCGGCGTCCGGCTTGGCGTCCGGACCGGCGTCCGGCTCGGCCTCCCCATCCCTGCGCCTTGCCGCCAGCCCCCCCAGAGTGCAGAGCCCCAGGGCCCACAGCGCAAAGAGCCAGAAATAAATCCCGTCCGCCGTTCCGTTGATGGAGATTTCCACCACGTCCTCGGCATCCGGAAAGGTGAAGGCGTAAAGCAGCCCCATGTGCAGTATCCACCCCAGGGCGGAAAGGGGCGCGGCCAGGGAGCGAAAGCCTTCCCCCGCCTCATCCCCGGCCATGGGCCCCAATGCCAGAAGGCCGCACCCGGAAAGAAACAGAACGCCTGCCACCAGCTCGCCGTTGAGCCGCCCGCAGGTGAAGGCCAGGGCCGTGAGCCCCGCCAGCCCGCCAACGAACCCCAGGGTCCGGGAGCGCAGCAGCCAGGCCAGGGGCAGCGTCCCGGCCAGAACCAGCGGCGCCGCCATATGGTTCACATATCGGAAATCCACAGACTCCACGCCCGTCCATGTGGTCAGCAGGATGGCCGCCAGGATGCCCTGGGGAATGGAGGGCAGCGCCCAGGAGAGGGCCAGCGCCCCCAGCCCCCAGGCCAGAAAGGCGTTGGGATAGTGCGCGTCTATGTGATAAATCTGGGCCACCAGCCAGATGCCGGCCCCGAACAGCATGGTGCCCAGAAGATGCAGCCCCTCGGCGGCCGCCAGCCCCGCCCCCGCCGGCCGGTGGACCATCCGCCCCAGCCCGTGGGCCGTGGCCAGCCCCGCGAAGATCGCCGCCAGCTTGGCGTAATGGGGCATCTTTTCCCAGTTGAAGGCGAAAATCAGGATCACCCCCAGCCCCAAAAGCACCGCGCCGATGCTGGAAAAGACCAGGCGCCCCCACCCGGGGGCCTCCGGCCCGGCCAGATGGCGGGCGCGGATGGCCTCGGCCTGGGTCGGGGCGATGAGGCCCTGGCCGGTCCACTCCGAAAGGGCCGATGCCAGCCATTGCCGCTGGCGGGCGCTGAGGGGTTTCATGTTGTCCGCTTCTCCTTTTCTCGCTTTGTCTCGCGCCTTGCGTCCTTGCCCCGGCCGCCGGTTTTCCGGGCTTCGCCCACAACGGCGGTCAGGGTCGCCACGATCCGGCGCAGGTTATGGGCCTGGGCGCTCATCTGCTCCGCCGCCGCGGCCGTCTGCTGGCTGCCGGCGGCAATGGACTGGGTGAGCTGGTCGATCTCGCCGGCCGCGCCGCTGATTTCTTCCAGCCCCCGGGACTGTTCCCGGCTGGCCCCGGTGATGGCGTCGGTCTTTTCCCCCAGCACGGTGGCCGTTTCGATGATCCCGTCGAAATCGATGTTCATCGCCTTCATCTCCCTGGCCGCCTCGGCCACCCGCCGCACGTTGCCCTCCAGCAGGCGGTGGGTCTCCTCCGCGGCCCGGGTGGCCTGGCCGGCCAGGCCGCGCACCGATTCGGCCACCACCATGAAGCCGGCCCCCGCCTTTCCGGCCCGGGCCGCCTCCACTGCCGCGTTCAGGGCCAGCAGGTTGGTTTGAAAGGCGATGTCGTTGATGTTTTTTATGATCTGGGCGATCTGGTCCGAGTCGGCCTCGATAACACTCAGATTATGGGTCAGCGTCACCAGGCGCCGGAGGGATTGGCCGGATTTTTCAATGTTTTTCCGCATCAGCGCTTCGGCCCCTGCGGTCAACGCGGTGGTCTGGGCGCTCATGGCGGCCATCTGCTCCAGGGAGGCCACCACCTGTTCAAGGGCCGCGGCCTGCCGGCCCGCCCCTTCGGCCAGGCTTTGACTGGAGTCGGACAGCTCGTCGGAACCGGCGGAGGTCTCGTCCGCCATGAGCGTGATATCGGAAACGGCCTGGCGCAGGGGCAGGGTGATGGATCGGAAGATGCGAAAGCTTCCAAGGATCAGCGCCAGCAGCAGGATGGCCGATGCCCCGGACATCAGCCCGTCCATCCGCGAGGAAAGCGCGGCGGCACGCTCCCTGGCCCCGGCCAGCATGCCCGCTTTGGCCGAAAGGATCCGCCGGCGCGTCTCGTCCAGCCGGTTCCCCAGGTCCCGTGTCTCCCGCCATCCGGCCGTGATCCGCTTGATAATGCCGGGCAGATCGTCCATCAGGGGGCCGGCCACCTTGATGTAGCCCTCATATTCGGTGTCTTCCAGGTACCGGCCCACGATTTCGGTGTTCTTCCGCACCACGGCCAGATCGCCCAGGGCCGTGTCCAGGCCGGCCTTCCGCCCTTCCGGGTCGTCGTCCGCGAACAGCTCCTGGTTTAGCGCCGCCTTGAT
>JAABTE010000343.1 GCA_011390035.1 Desulfobacteraceae bacterium
GCCTGGACGCCTTCCGCTATTTTCTGACAAGGGAAATGGCCTTCGGCCTGGACGCCGGGTTCAGCGAGGCGGCCCTGGTGCAGCGGATCAATTCGGATCTTGCCAACGATCTGGGCAACCTGTTTTCCCGGGTGCTGGCCATGACCCACAAGTACTTCAAGGGCGTGGTGCCGGCCACGGACGCGGCCACGGAGCTGGAGATGGACATGGGCCTTGTGGCCGACGCGGCCCGCGCGGTGGAGACCTTTGCCGGCGCCATGGAATCCTTCGGCTTTCATCGGGCACTGGCCGCCGTCTGGGAGCTGATCAGCCGTATGAACAAGTGCGTGGACACCGCGGCCCCATGGGAGCTGGCGAAAAAAAAGAGCAGCCAAAAGCAACTCGAGGTGGTAATCTATCAGTTGCTGGAAGGGTTGCGGATCATCTCCGGGCTGCTGTACCCTGTGATGCCCGAAACCGCCCGGACCATGCAGCGCCACCTGGGGCTCGATCCGGACGCGGAGCCGCCCTTTTTCAGCCTGGACCGGCTCAAGGCGTGGGGCGGCCTGCCCGCGGGCGGCAATCTGCCCAAGTCCACCGCCCTGTTTCCCCGGATCGAGCCCAAGGCGAAGGACGCGCCGGACGCGCCGCCGCCGGCCCTTTCGGACCTGAAGCCGCAGATCTCCATCGACGCGCTGGCCCAGGTGGACCTTCGGGTGGGCACGGTGATCAAGGCCGAGGCCGTTCCCCGGGCAAAAAAGCTGCTCAAGCTGGAGGTGGACCTGGGCGAGCGGCGAACCATCGTGGCGGGCATTGCCCAGCACTATGCCCCGGAGGACCTGGAGGGCCGCCAGGTGATCGTGGTGGCCAACCTGAAGCCGGCCAAAATCATGGGCATCCTGTCCAACGGCATGCTCCTGGCCGCCGTGTCGGGCGACAAGACCGCCATCGTGACAACCGAAAGCGAGATGAAGCCCGGAACCCCATTGCGATAGAGGAATAGTGATGCGCAAGACAACCGGTGGTCCTTATCGCTCCCCCCGGGAGACGAGAACCCCCGACTGGATGCGGGGCCAGCGGCGCCGCAGACGGATCGAGGCCCTTCGGCGCAAGGCGCGCCTGTGCGGCCGATGCGTCACCATAGGGCTTTTTCTGTACATTCTGATCCACGCCATAAGCGGCGAGGCGATCCACCAGGCCGATTCGGAAAGCGTCGGCGTGTCGGCCGCCCTTCTCGCCCCAGACGTGAATGCCGATATCGGGCCGGCCCCATCCCCTGTGATGGCGCGTCACCTGCCGGACGCCCGGGAAGGCAACGATCCCCCCAAATGGAACATCCAGCGGCGGGGGATCGCCGACCTGCTGGACGACCGGGTCTTCATGAACCTGGAGGAGCCGGTCTTCAACTTCACGGCAAACGGCCGCGCCCTTCGCGTGGAGACCACCATCGACGCCGACCTGCAGCGGCGCATCCTGGAAAACCTGAACCGGGATCATGCCCGCTACATCGGCCTGGTGATGTTGCAGCCGGAGACGGGCCGGGTGCTGGCCATGGTGGGCCATGACCGGACCGATCCCAACGCCAACCCCTGTGTCGCGGGCCGCTTTCCGGCGGCCAGCATCTTCAAGATCGTCACCGCCGCGGCCGCCGTGGAGGAGTGCGGGCTGGAGTCCGACTCCATCATCGAATACCGGGGCCGCAAATATACCTTATATAAATCCCAGCTCCGGGCCGACGCCGGCCGGGGCGCCCACAGCATGTCCCTGCGGGATTCCTTTGCCCAGTCGGTCAACCCGGTGTTCGGCAAGCTGGGGATCCATTACCTGGGCCAGGCGGCCCTCAGGACCCATGCCGAGGCCTTCGGTTTCAATCAGACCCTGCCCTTTGAGATTCCGGTTTCCCCCTCCAATCTCACCGTCACCGAAATACCCTACCAGTGGGCGGAAATCGCCAGCGGCTTCAACCGGGAGACCACCCTGTCGCCCCTGCATGCGGCCGTGATCGCAGCTTCCGTCTGCAACGGCGGCTATCTGATGACCCCCATACTGGTGGACCGAATTGTGGATCAGGAAGGCCGGGCCGTTTATGAAAGCCTGCGGCGCCCCCTGGGTCGGGCCATGACCGACCGCGCTGCCCGGACATTGAGAACCCTGATGCGCGAGACCATCGACACGGGCACCTGTCGGAAAACCTTTCGCAATTACCGGAAGGACAGCGTGCTTTCCCGGCTGGAGATCGGAGGCAAGACGGGGAGCATCAACAGCCACGCCGGCCCGGATCGGCGGATCGACTGGTTTGTGGGCTTTGCCGCCGACAGGCAGGGGCGGGATGAGATCGCCGTGGCCGCTCTGGTGGTGCATGAAAAATATATCGGCACCAAGGCCCGCGAATATGCGCTGATGATGATGCGGGCGTATTTCGATGCCGGTTTTTCCGGGCGGTCCTCAAAAGAGAAAAAAGAACTGGGATAAGCGACGCCGCATATCGCTTTACCCATGGAAAAAAGCGAAGAGCCGGAATAGAAGAGCCGGAATAGATAAATTAAGGAGTGATTCATGTGTGGTTTGACGGGAATCGTCACGGTTAAAAATCCGGACCCCGGCCCCTCGTCCGCGGAGGCCGACATCCGGGCCCTCGCCGAGCGGGTGGATCGGATGGCCGAGCGGGGCTATGCCTATTGCGGAAAGAGCGGGCATTGCCTGGAGGATGGCTACCTGGGCGGGGCCGACAGTATAGAAGCACTGTGGCGGGATGTCCGGGGGTTAAAGCGGGAACAGGCGCTTTTCGCCATCCATGGCGATCCGGGGCGCCGGGCGCGGCTGGCCGAGCTGTCCGGGCGGGTGGCCGGGGTGGTGGACCGGGAATCCCGGCGGCTTTCGGAGCGGATGGGGCTTTTGACCGCCCGGGAGGTGGAGCAGATGTCCCGGCATATCGACCGGCTGCGGGACGTGGCCTGGTGCATCGATCGGGAGATCCTGGAGAACCTGGACAAGATCGCGGCCCTGCG
>JAABTE010000344.1 GCA_011390035.1 Desulfobacteraceae bacterium
ATGGAGAACAATTATGGCGGCGGCGGCGCCATCCGAACCCGGTCGAAAAGCGCCTCCGCTAGCCCCTGAATGCGCCCGCGCCACTCAAGCCTTTCGAGCCACGCCGCGGGCAGTTCCGTGGCGCCCCGTCCCGCGCCCCAGATGGCGCCGGCCATCGCGCCGATGGTGTCCACATCGCCGCCGACCTCAATGATAAAGCCCATCATGCGGTCAAAGGGCAGATGCAGAAAGCGGGCCGCGATGTAAAGGGCCGTTGGGCATGAATTCGGCGCGGCGACGCCGTTGCCCAGCCTTTTGGCCACATCCGCGGCGTCCGGCGCCTTGTCTGCCCGGAGCAATTCCGTTGCGGCGGCAAGGCGCTGTGTGAAAACCTCGGTTTCGCAAAGGGCGCCGGCGCCTTTTAGTATTTCCGCTCCGGTTTGCCCCTTCAACGCCAGTCGGGTGGCGGCGGCCATAAGAACCGCGCCATCGATGCCCAGGGCGTGGGCGTGCGTGATGCCCGCGATCCCGCGTGCCGTTTTTAAAAGTGCCTCCTTGTCTTGCCAATGGATCATGCCGATGACGGGGGCCCGCATGGCGGCGCCGTTTCCGAAGGAGCCGTCCGGGAAGACCGACCGATTGGCCGTGCGCCAGTTTTCTCCCCGGGAAATCCGCTTTAGCAGCTTTGCGGCCCCCGCCCCGTAGCCGCGATGCCAGCGGTAGCTCGACGCGAACCTTCCGGCCAGCGCGTCCAGGTCGAGGCCATCGGTTTGAACGAACCACTCCGCGATGTCAAGGGCCATGCGCGTGTCATCGGTCCACCGCTTCTTTCCCCGCATTGTCCGGCCGATGAGCCGCCAGACCAGCCGTTCCGCGGGGCCGCCCTCATGGGTGGCGCCGAAGGCGTCGCCAAGGGCCAGGCCGAGCAGGCAGCCGGCGTGCCAGTTCGCATTCATCAGCCGGCGCTCCGGCGCCCCGCCATCCTGGGCGCTGGACTCAGATCGCATCCATCCCGGCGCGAAATTGTTCATGCCGCGTCCACCGCAGCGTCAGAGCGGGTGGGGGGTTCGAGGGCAAAGCACGGGGAAACCGGCCGGCCGATCAGCCCATGGCGCAGCAGGCCGTCATGGAAGGCCGATAGCCCCCGGATTTCGGGGGCGTCCAGTTCGTAATAGAGCTTCCGGTAATATTCGCGGCAAAGGCCATGGGGCAGCCCCAGCTTTTCGGAAGTGGCAGTAATGATGGCCTCGATCCGGTCCAGCCCCCGCCGCTTTGATTCAGCCAAGATTCGAATCACCGAGGCCACCCGCTCCGGATCTCGCCGGGCAAAGTCGGCGCGGACGGCCCAGACGGCAAAGACGAAGGGCAGGCCCTTTTTTTCCCACCATACCTGGCTCAGGTCGTACACATATGGAAAAACAGCGCGCCAGTCATGCTTGATGGCGGCATCGCCGATCACCAGCGCCCCCTCGATGCCGGCCCGGGCGTTTTTCATAAGATCCGACGGCCGGCCAACGGCCCCCTGGGCAAAGCTGGGGGCCAGCCCCTCTTCGGCGAACAGCAGGCGGAGCAGTGCGGCGGCCGCCGCGGATTCGTGCGTCAGTAGGATGGGCCGGCCGTCCAGGTCCGCAAAGGGCTTTCGGCTGACCAGCAGCACGCTTAACACCGGCCCCCGGCAGGCGATGGAAAGGTTGGGCAGCAGGCGCCATCGATGCTGATGGCGAGCATAGGCGACTGAGGAAACGGGGCTGATGTCCAGCCCGTTGGCCGCCAGCATGGCGTTGAGCCGGGAGGGAGGGGCGGCGTGGATGGCCATCCAGTCGGGCCTGTCGCCGTTTTCAAGGCCATAATAGACAGGTGCCACGTTTACATAGCTGATGCGCCCCACCCGTGCGCGCCCGGCATCGGGAGACCGGGGCAGCAGGTAGTTCATCCCCTCTTTTGGGGAGGCAGTGACAGGGTTTGAGGGTTTATGGAAAGCAGGTTTCATGATGCCGGCTTCTCCCTGACGTCGATGTGTTTGTCGATGTGTTTGTCGATGCGTTTAATGTTTGATCCATTGCGTCCACTTTTCAGGTTTACCACGGCCTCCGCCACATCCCCACGGCGGCTTGCCGACACCGGCGCGTAAATCATGGCGGCCTGCCCGCCCGGCGCCAGGATGCCCAGGCGTTGAGCCAGCCCCAGAACAGCCGCGCCGTTTTCCGTGGCCATCTGAATGACCACTGCGGGGTCAATGTCGGGGTAGTGGCGGGAAATGAAGGCCATCTCGTCGAAGATGTCCAGGGTCGGGCAGCTTGCCAGGCTGTCGGTTCCAAGGGCGGGGGCGATGCCCGCCGCAAGCATCCCGGCGATGTCCGGCAGGCGGCCGTGCAGGTTCATGTTGCTGCGCGGGCAGACGCACACCCTTGCGCCGCGCCGGGCCAGCAACGAAAGATCGGCCCGGTCCGCCCTCAGCAGGTGGACCGCCAGCGTCCGTGAATCGAGCAGTCCCAGCTTGTCCGCGTAACGGACCGGGCTTTCCGACGGCAGGGGCCAGTCGTCGAACCGGATGGATCGCTCGGTAAGAAACGCGGCCCAAGCGCCGGCGCCGGAGCGGATGAATTCGTCTTCCGCCTCCGATTCGGCAAGGTGGATTGAAAAAAGGCTTCCGGTCCGCGCTGTTGCCGCCTTCAGGGCTTTAAGCAGGGCCGGGGCGGTTGTGTGGGGCGCGTGGCCGGCAAGGGAGAATGCCAGGCGGCCGTTTGCCGATTCGGAGGGCATCGGGTCCATGGGGTCGCGGGGGGGCTCTGTCATCCGGCCAAGGCGCTCCTGGAACCAGACGCCGAACAGCCCGCTTTCCGCCAGCGCCTTGCGGCTCAACCCCAGGGTGGAAACCTCGCCCACGGCGCCGCAGCCGGACGCGATGAGGTGGCGGACGCCTTCCGCCGCTCCCGCCGCCAGCCGGTCCGGTCCCATCGCCTCCCGTTCCCGCAGGAGGGTGGCCACCCATTGCTGAAAGCCGTCC
>JAABTE010000345.1 GCA_011390035.1 Desulfobacteraceae bacterium
GTGGAAGTGGGCCTGCGGGAGGGCGTGACCGCGGTGATCCAGCCGGGGGGCTCCGGCAACGATCATCAGTCCATCGAGGCCTGCAACGAGGCGGGGGCCACGATGGTCTATACGGGGCAGCGCAGCTTCAAGCACTGATTGAGGGCCGGAAGCCGGGGGATTCATCCCCCGGCCATGCAGCCGGGGGCTTCAGCTCCCGGCCGGCGGCCCGGCGGGCGACTCCGAAGCGTCTTCTGGAGACTCGGGAGCGTTCTTTGACGACTCGGGAATGTTCTTTGACGACTCGGCGGCGTCTTCCGGAGACTCCGCGGCGTCTTTCGAACCGGCCTGATACAGATGCACATCCCGCTGCGGAAAGGGAATCTGTATGCCATTTTCCGCGAACCGCCGGTTGATCTGAAACCGAATGTCCGAATCCACCCGCAGCATGTTGTCGATGTCTGTCCATATCCGCAGATCGAAATCCAGGGAACTGTCTCCGAAATTGGTGAACAGCACCTGGGGCCGGGGGTATTTGAGGACGTTTTCCACCGTCTCCGGAATCTCCAGCAGAATCCGGCGCACCCGCTCCACGTCCGAGCCGTAGGCCACGCCGATCTTGATGATCCGGCGGATGCGCATGTCCTTGAAGCTCCAGTTGGTCACCTGGCTGGAGATGAAATCGGAGTTGGGGATGATCAGCGAGGCGTTGTCGTAAGTCTGCACCACGGTGGCCCGCACGTTGATCCGCTTTACTTCGCCCCACACGCCGTTGATCTCCACGGCGTCCCCCACCTGGATGGGCCTCTCGAACAGCAGGATGATGCCGGAGATGAAGTTGGAAAAGATGTTCTGAAGCCCGAAACCCAGCCCGATGCCCAGGGCGCCGAAGGCCACCGCCATGGATGTGGTGCCCACGCCCATCGTGTTCAGGGCCATCAGGAAGCCCACCGCCCAGATCAGATAGACGGTGATAACCGTGATGGAGTTTTTAAGCCCCGTCTCCATGCCGCTGTCGGAGAGGATCCGGTTAAACAGCAGGCTGCGCCAGGTGCGGGCCACGGCGTGGGTGAACAGCAGCGCAAGGATGCCGTATAAAATCGCCATGAGACTGAACTCCAGGCTGCCGATGGCGTAGGTGGCGCTGAGCATCCGATAGATGCTCACGATCACTCCCCTATCCGCGCCCCAGGCAAAAATCAGCGCCGCCAGCAGGCCGCCCGCCCAGATGATCCAGAGCAGCTTTAGAATCAGCCACCGGATGGGCACCGACGCCTTTGCCGCCGGATCGATGTAGGCCAGGGAGCGGCTTCGGGCGTCCTGTTCCCATTCCCGAAGCACCTTGTACAGAACGAAAAACCAGATCCCGGCCACAAGGGTCCGCCCCCAGGAGATGAGCCAGTAGAGCGCCAGGCTGCCGTAGCCAACAACCTCCAGCAGCACTGCGCCGCCCACGATCAGGTCCGCCGTTCCCAGCAGCAACGCCCCCACCCCGCCGCCGGTCCCTTCCGCCCCGCCGCCGGTCCCCTGGGCAGGGGCGCCGGCCCCTCCCGCGTCCCGGCCATTCCCGCCGCGCCAGCGGAGCAAAAGCAGATCCCGGGCCAGGGCGGCAGCGGCCGGATTGGTTTCCCGGAGCGCCCGCCACAGCGCCACGCCCCAGGCCACCAGGCTCAGGATCAGAACCACCCGACCCAGTGCCAGGGGCACGCTCGCCTTTCCGAACAACCATGCCACCAGCGAAAGAAGCGCCGCCATAAACGTGAAATACCCCACGGCCGCCCGGGACCGCCGGGTCAGCCGTGCGCCCATGGCCGAGGCGTGGCCGTCCCCCGCGCCGGGCGGTGCCGCATGGCCCCCGCCCCCGGCCATGAGCCGGATGAAATCGATGACCCAGCGGCCGAACAGCAGGATCAGACAGATGAAAAAAATAGATTGAATCACCGGCACAGCGTCATAAAAACCCCTTGCCGCCGCATAGATGTAGATAAAAAGCGTCAGCCCGAAAAGCCCAAGGGAGCGCCGAATCAGCCGCGTGGCAAAGTGGCGCCAGGGATACCGGGCCCAATAGGCGCGCCGCTCGTCCAGCCCCACCAGGTACCGCCGTATGCGGGCCAGAAGAAACTGGGTCAGAAGCAGCGGCATGAGACAGGAAACGAGCAGCACCGGAGACGCGCCTTTCAGGGACCGCAGCTCGGTGCGCCAGAATTCGGCGGTGCTAAGTTGCGCCAGGCGCCGGCCCGCTTCCGCCAGCATCTGCTGGATGTATTCGGGCCGGAGGCCCAGAAGGGGCATCAGCTCGCGCTTGAACAGGGCCTCCTTGCGCCGGGCCGCGATCCACTCCTCGAAGCGGCCGCCGAACTCAGCGTATGCGGCCCGGGTATCCTCAAGGCTCTTTTCCGCCTGGTTGTAGATGTCGATCATCGATTCCAGGTAGTTGATCTTTCGGGAAAGCAGCCGGATGAGCTGCTGGAAATCCTCCACCAGGGCCTGGATGGCAATGGCGTCGGCGCCGCCGGGGGTGATCTCCGTGAGCTGCTTCAGGTTAAGATTGTACTGCTCCTCCGTGCTTTTCAAAGACTGGGTGGCGGTGGCAAGGCGCTGCCGGACGTCGGCGAGCCGCTCGGTCAACTGGGTCAGGGCGGCCTGGTGGGCGGTCCAGGCCCGCTCGCTCTCCTCTATGGCCACGCCGGGGGAGGATAACAAATTGACATTGCTGGAAAGCCGAAGGTTGAGAGCGTTGATCTCGGCGGCTAATTTCGTTTCCATTTCCCTGGCCTTCTCCAGGCGCTCCCGGATCTGGGCGATGGCCTGTTTCTCTCCGGCGACGGTGGTGGAGACGGCGGCAGCCATCTGCCCGAAACTGGTGGACTGGGAAGTATCGGCGGCGGGAGCAGGGACGACGGGGGGCTGAGCCAGGGGTGGCTGGGCCAGAGGGGGCTGGGCAATAGGAGGCTGGGCGGTGGCGGCGATGGGGGCGCACAGG
>JAABTE010000346.1 GCA_011390035.1 Desulfobacteraceae bacterium
CCGTTTCGTTTTCCAGAAATTGTCAATGGCTCTGATAGGCTCATGATATCTTCTCCAAAGGCCGTTTCGCTTCCCGCTACACGACGTATTTGATGTGCAGCCGCTCGGCGGCGTTGTAATCGTCGATGCCGAGGGCGTCCGACATGCCGATGGGCAACGAGGTGGAACGGCCCAGGGGCGCCACGATCTTTTTCAGCTCCGTGTCGAAGCTCAGGTACAGGTCCACCACCCGCTGGGCCACGTCATCCACGTTGAGCCGGCGGTACAGGCGCGGGTCCTGGGAGGTGATGCCCTTGGGGCACAGGCCGATATTGCAAATGTTGCACCTGTCCCGCTCGGAGCCCAGGCACCCGGCCGCGGCCTGCATGGCGTATTTTCCGATCTGAATGCCGCTGGCCCCCAGCATGATCAGGGCCGCGGCGTTGGCCGCCAGGTTGCCGTTCTTGCCGACGCCGCCGCCGGCGAACAGGGGGATCTCGTTCTGGGCCCCCAGGCGGACAAGATTCAGATAACAGTCCCGGATGTTGCTGGCGATGGGGTGGCCCATGTGGTTCATGGAGACGTTGTAGGCCGCGCCCGTGCCGCCGTCCTCGCCGTCTATGGCCAGGCCCGCGGCGTACTGGTTCCGGGTCAGGTTGTTCAAAACGGCAAGGGCCGTGGAGGTGGCCGAGATCTTGGGATAGACCGGCACCCGAAATCCCCATGCCATGTACATGGACTGGATCATCTTGGCCACGGCCTCCTCGATGGAGTACTTTGTCTGGTGGGTGGGCGGGCTGGGCAGGCTCACGCCCGCGGGCACGCCCCGGATGGCGGCGATCAGGGAATTGACCTTGTACCACATCAAAAGCCCGCCATCGCCCGGCTTTGCGCCCTGGCCGTACTTGATCTCGATGGCGCAGGGGTCCTCCTTCATGTGGGGCAGGGAATGGATGATCTCGTCCCACCCGAAATAGCCGGAGGCGATCTGAAGGATCACATATTTTAAAAACCGGCTCCGCAGCAGCCGGGGCGGGCATCCGCCCTCGCCGGTGCAGATCCGCACGGGCATCTTCAGCTCCTCGTTCAGGTAGGTGACGCCCAGTTGGAGCCCCTCCCACATGGTGGGCGACAGGGCGCCGAAGGACATGGAGCCGATCATCAGCGGATAGATCTCCCGCACCGGCGGAATCCAGCCGTTTTCGCTCTGATGGCGCAGGTTCTCCTCGGGGGGCAGCACCCGGCCCAGCAGGGTGCGCAGCTCGAACTCGTGGCGGCCGGCGTCCAGCGCCGGGTCGGTGAGCATGGAGATGCGCATGAACTTGATCCGGTCCAGAATCCCGTCGGTGGCGTTGCGCCGGCCGCCCCGCCGCCGGGGCTGGCCGCCCCGGTCGATATGAAAGCGCAGCTTGTCGTTCTCATCCGAGCGCATGGGCATGATGGCGCCGTTGGGGCAGACCATGTTGCACATGCCGCAGCCGATGCAGGCGTAGGCCGGGTCGGTCTTCTGGCGGATGCCGTAGTAGATGGTAAAATCGGTGGAGGGCTTGGCCGGCAGGTTGATCCGGGCGTCCACCACGCGCTTTCTGAACACCCCCAGCTCGATGGCGTGGACCGGGCAGACCGCGACGCATCGGCCGCAGATGGTGCATTTGTCCTTGCTCCAGTCGATCTGCCATGGCAGATCCTTTACGCTGAGCGTAGATGGGGTAATGGCTGTGTTTGTCTGCATATATGAACCTCCTGGCGATCCGGCCGCACCACGGCCGTGTCCAGATGCATGGGTTGAAAGTCACGGGATTTGTCCCGATCCGGAATGGCGGCGTCCAGCCCGCAGATTTCGGATGAAAATGCGTATATTCCGGGCCGACCGCCCACAACGCCGGGGCGCAGCTTCTTGCGGTCCTGCACCATGAAGAGGGAATGGTCCGGCTGGCTGCCGATGACGCAGTTGGGGCCGTCTATGATCAGGCGGCGGCAGGTCTGCTTCAGGTGCTTGAGAAAGATGTTGTCGGGGTGGGCGGCCAGGTCGTCGTCCTGAAGCGGGGTGATGATGTGCTTGTACGCCTCGATGCCCAGGTTCAGCTTCTTTTTCATGTAGTGCAGGATGTGGGTGAACACCTCCGAGTCGGAATTGTAACCGATGTAGCCGTGAAAACCCCGGGACATCAGGTATTCCTTGATGGGCACAAAGGCGGTGTTCTCGCCGTTGGTCATGGTGGAAAAGCCTTCGATGAAAAACGGATGGCAGGCGTACAGGTTGATGGCGTAGTTGGTGTTCTGCCGCCCCTGGGCCATGATGACCCGGGCCTTAAGGTCATCCCGGTCCAGCCCCAGGTGGCGGGCCACCTTCATGGGATCACCGATCTCCTTGATCATGATCACGTCGGGCCAGAAGGAAAAGACGATCATGTCCTGCTTCTCCTCGCCCTTCTTGCGCAGCTCCAGGCGCAGGATCATCAGGCGGGCGTGTTTTGCGTCACTGGACAAATGCTCCCACTCCTCGGGGTAGTCATAGGCCCGGATCAGGTAAACATCCCGCTTGGGCACGCCCTGGGGGGCGTTCTTGGGCACGCGGATGGACATGCGGTACTTGGTCAAAAAGCCCTCGCCCATCATAAAGTCATCCAGCCGCTTGATCCCCTCGTCGGTGAAAATCCCCGACAGGATGGGCGCTTCCTTCATATTGTCAAAGGGCCCGCCGAGGTCGCGGAGAAACAGCCCCACGCCGGAGCCGTCGTGGCCCTCCCGCATCACGTCCAGCGCCTCTATGGCGAGCATTGGGGACAGGGGCTCGTCGCTGGTGATGGCAAATAAACGACACATGGTCATGCTCCTTATGGTATCGATTGGGTATCGATGAGACAGGCATCCCTCGGAATGCCGGATTCGGATTCGCTGGTTGCGCCACCCGCGCACCGGCGGCCCGCCGCTTCGCTGGTTGCGCCACCCGTGCGCCGGCGGCTCGCCGCTTCGCTGGTTGCGCCACCCGTGCGCCGG
>JAABTE010000347.1 GCA_011390035.1 Desulfobacteraceae bacterium
CCGGCGCGGTCACAATGCGGTGGGCGTCGCCGCCCGCGGGTACTATGGATGGAATGGATCGGGAAGCGGACTAAAAAATGGAATCTTACGATTTTGTACTCATTATCGGATATGTGTTCGGATTCTATATGGCCTGGAACATCGGCGCCAACGACGTTGCCAATTCAATGGCATCGGCCGTTGGCGCCAAGGCCATCACCATCCGGCAGGCGGTCTTTATCGCCGGCGTGCTCAATATCCTCGGCGCCACGCTGATAGGCTCTCATGTCACCAACACCATCCGCAAGGGGATAGTGTCAACCCAGGTGCTGAACGACCCGCACATCGCCCTGATCGGCGCCCTGTCGGCCCTGCTGGCCGCCGCGCTGTGGGTTTCCTTCGCCACCTGGAAGTCCCTGCCGGTGTCCACCACCCATTCCATCGTGGGCGCCATGATCGGCTACGGCATCATGGCCGGCGGCTTTTCCGTAATCCACTGGGGCAAGCTGGGGGCGGTGGTGGCCTCGTGGATTATTTCGCCGGTCTTCAGCCTGGTCATCGCCTTCGGGATGCTCAAGCTGATCGTCTGGCTGATCCTGTCCCGGGAGGACCCGTTGGAGCGGGCCATCCGGCTGTCGCCCTATTTTATCGGAACCGCCGCCTTCATGATGGTCCTGTCGTTTCTTTTCAAAACGCCCCTGGGCGAGACGCTCTCCCTGTCCAACTGGTCCGCCGCGGCGGTGGCCCTTGTCATTGCAGCGCCCCTGGGCTGGGGGGGCATGGTTCTGGTGCGGCGCTTTATCCTTCCGCACGCCGCCGCCGGAGACGGGACCGACGGGGCCGAGGAGATCTTTCGCAAGATCCAGGTCGGCACCTCCTGCTATGTGGCCCTGGCCCAGGGGGCAAACGACGTGGCCAACGCCATCGGCCCGCTGGCGGTCATCTACTTTCTTGTGAAAACCGGCACGGTGGGGTCACAGGTGCCCGTGCCGCTTTTCCTGCTGCTGTTCGGCGGCGTGGGCATCGCCTGCGGCATCGGCATGGCCGGATACCGGGTGATGGACACCCTGGGCCGTCGGATCACCACGTTGAGCAATACCCGTGGCTTTTCGGTCGATTTCGCGGCGGCCACCACCGTGCTGATCGCCTCCAAGATCGGCCTTCCCGTCTCCACCACCCACGCGGCGGTGGGCGGGGTGATGGGCGTGGGCCTGGCCCGGGGGCTCGAGGCGGTGGATTTTTCAATTATATTCAGGATCATGATATACTGGGTGCTGACGGTGCCGGCGGCGGCCGTCACCAGCATGGTGCTTTTCAAGATCATTGAGGCGATTTTATAGCAAGGAGTTAGGAGTTTGGTATGCGAATCCCATTTCTGTCCCTTTTTATGACCTCTCCCTTCCAGGGACTGCAGGAACATGCCGAGAAGGTGCGTGAATGCGCCATCACCTTCCAGCAGGCCATCGAATGCTATGTGGCCCATAAATGCACGCGGTTCGAGGAATTCAGGGAATCGATCATCCAGATGGAAAAGGAGGCGGACGCCATCAAGCGCCGCATTCGGGGGCATCTGCCCAAAAACACCATGCTGCCGGTGGACAAATTTCAGCTCTTTCGATACCTTCGGGAGCAGGACGGCGTGCTGGACGCCGTGGAGGACACCCTGGACTGGATCTCCTATCGGCCGGAGCCGGGGATCATGCCCGAGGTGGAAAAGGAGTTTCTCCTGCTGGTCGATTCGGTGATCAGCCCCATCGAGGAGCTGGCCCGGATGGTGGCGGAGGCCCGGAAATACTTTAATAATTTCTCTGAAAAACAGCGCCGGGTGGTCAAGGAGATCATCCGGAACCTGCGGGAGCAGGAGCACGGGGCGGACCATGCCGAGGACATGATGAAGCAGAAGGTGTTCGCCATCGGCGCGGACGCCGTTACGGTGTTTCACATGGTGCGGCTGGCCGAATACATCGGCGGCATCGCCGATCACGCGGAGAACGCCGGGGACATGATGCGGGCCATGCTGGCGCGCTGATCGCCCCCGCGGAAAGGGGCCCGGATGAGCGCGGGACGCATTCTGGTGGTGGACGACGAGGAGGACATCCTCGAGCTGGTTCGCTATAACCTGGCGGCGGAGGGCTACAGGGTGCTGTGCGCCGCCACAGGCGAGGAGGCGCTGGCGGCCGTTCGAAGCCAAAGGCCCGAGCTGATTCTGCTGGACCTTATGCTGCCCGGCATCGACGGCATGACCGTGGCCCGGCGGCTCCGGGCCGACCCGGAAACCCGCGCCCTGCCCATTATCATGCTGACCGCCCGGGGCGAGGAGATGGACGTGATCGGCGGCTTCGAGTCCGGGGCGGACGATTACATCACAAAGCCCTTCAGCCCCCGGATTCTGCTGGCCCGGGTGCGGGCGGCGATGCGCCGCAAGGCCGAGGGCGGAGGCAGCGGCGATTTCATCCGCATCGGCGACCTGTGTCTGGATGTGCCCCGCCGGACGGCAACCGCCGGCGACGCGCCGGTGGACCTGACTTACACGGAATTCGAGGTGCTGCTCTTTCTGGCCCGCCGGCCCGGGTGGGCCTTTTCCCGGGCGCGGATCGTGGACGCCGTCCATGGAGACAGCCATCCCGTAACCGAGCGCAGCGTGGATGTTCAGATCGCCGGGCTGCGAAAGAAGCTGGGGGACCGGGGTGGCTGCATCGAGACCGTTCGGGGGGTGGGCTATCGCATCCGGGAGCCTTCCCTGGACAATGAAAAGCGCTCAGGCCCAAGACGCTGAAACGCGCTTAAGACACTCAAACCCAAAGCAGGCTGAGGCGCGGGGTGATAATGAGACGCGGACGACTGTTCTGGCGGATATTTCCCGCCTTTCTTGTGGTGACGCTGCTGGGGCTGGCCGCCGTGAGCTGGCACGCCACCGGCGCCGCGCGAGCCTTTTACCTGGAACAGATCGGCGCGGACCTGGCCGAGCGCCTTCGGCTCCTGATGCCGGAGCT
>JAABTE010000348.1 GCA_011390035.1 Desulfobacteraceae bacterium
CGAGGCCTTTTACCAACTGTCGATAGCGGCACCGGGCGCCGCCGCTCCCGTTCCGGGTTTGCCGGACTGGCTCGGCCCGGTGGGCCGGCATCTTCTGGGGGCGGTTGATCTTGCCGATATCCTGATGATGCTGGATATCCTGCCGCCGGCCGATATCGTCCCGGTTTCCGCCGTGCCGGCGGCCGCCTTCGCCCTGATGAGCCTGACGGCGGCGGCCGTCCTGCTGTGGCTGATCCTCCGGCCCCTGACCCACCGGATGCCAGAGGCGGACGAGCTGCCCGCCGCCGCCCGCGTCGGCCTGCCCGCTTTCGTGGCCGTTGCCATGGTTCTGACGACGTTGCTGGCCTGGCTGGACGCCTGGCCCATGGGGGCCATGCTCCTTTATCCAGCCCAATCGGTGGCGGCGGCCCTCGACATCGGGGATCTGCTGAACATCTTCGGGCTGATGGCGGACCATCCGCCGGCAGGCATGGGCCTTGAAATCCTGGCCCTGCTGATCCGGCTGGCCACCCTGACCATCCTGGCGTGGCTGCTCTGCCGGCTCGCCGCACGGATGGGAACCCCGCATGCCACCTCGCTGTCGGCCCTGTCGGCCATCTTTCTGTCCGGCGAGGAGCCGTTGGAAAAGCGGGTGGCGGCCATCCGCTCGGTGGCCCAGTACAGCGCACTGGATGACTCTGCGGTGGGCCCGCTGATCCGGGCCCTGGCGGACCGGGAGCCGGAGGTACGCGCCGCGGCGGCCGAGACGCTCAACGAGCTGAATCCGGACTGGGCCGACAGCCCGGCCGCGGCCGAGGCCGCCCCGGAACTGATCAAGATTTTGGGCCGCCGGGACAAGGGCGCCCGGATCGCGGCGGCCGACGCCCTGGGCAGCATGGGCCCGGCGGCGGCCGACGCGGTGGGCGGATTGATGGCCGAGTTGAGCGAGCCGGACCCGGAGGTCCGGGCCCACATGCTCAGGGCCATCCTGGCCATCGGCGCCGTTTATCCGGAGATGGCCCCCAAGTTGACGGATCAGATCGCCGACGAGGACGAGGCCGTCCGGGAGGCGGCCCGGGAGCTGATGACGACCATCGGTCCGCCGGCCATCCCTCCGCTGGTGAAACTGCTGGTGAGCGAGGACGCGAATCAGCGCACGGCGGCGGTGGACACCCTGGATATCATCGACCCCGGCTGGACGGAAAGCGAGGAGGCCAAAACCGCCCTGTCCCATTTCACCCATGCCGTAAAAACCCAGTTCGGCGCGGCCCGGATCTCGTCCATCAACGCCCTGGCCAGCCTGGGCCCCGGCGCCCGGCCCACCCTGCCCTTCCTCGTCTCCCTGCTCACCGACGGCGACAGGGACGTGCGCACGGCCGCCATCCAGGCCCTTAAAAAAGTGGACGCCAAGTGGACATCCAGCCGGGAGGCCGGGGCCGCGGTGCCAGACCTGGTGCGAGCCCTTGCGGACAGCGACCGGAATATTCAGGCAACGGTGGCCAGGGTGCTGGAAAAGGTCGATCCCGACTGGGCCGGCCGGCCGGCCACCCACCAGGAGATCGGCCTGTTCGAAAAAAAGCTCAAGCACCCCCTGGACACCGTTCGCGTGGCCGCGGCCAATGCGCTGAAGCAGATCGGCCCCCCGGCGGCGGCCGCCGCGCCGGCCCTGATCGCCCTGCTGTCTGACAAGGCGCCGGCGGCCCGGTCCGCGGCGGCCGCCGCCCTGGAGCGGGTGGCCCCGGGCTGGCGGGACGAGACCATGATCAAAAAGCAGCTCGCCCAGCTTATCGAGCAGTTGGACTCGGAGGACTGGCGCCAGCGGGCCGCCGCGGCCACGGCCCTGGGGGAGATGGGGCCGGCCTTTGCCCCCAAGGCCATGCCGCCCCTGGTGGAGCGCCTGACGGACCCGGACAGAAATGTCCGCCCCGCCGTTCGGGAGGCCCTGAAAAAAATTGACCCCCGCTGGCCCCTGACCAAGCTGGCCCGCAACCGCATCCCGGTGCTGATGCAGTCTCTGGGCGACAGCAAGTGGGCCGTGCGGGCCGCGGCCATCGAGGCGCTGGGCCTCTTTGGCCCCAGCGCCGCCAAGGTAACCAGCCCCCGGCTGATGAAGATGATGAACACCGACAGCATCATGGACGTGCGGAGCATGGCCAAAAAGACCCTGGCGAAGGTGGACCCGGAGGGCCGGTACCACCAGAAGGCCGGCGCCTGATCCGGTGACATCATGACCGATTCGCCCCTTTACCATATCCGGAACCTGACCCGCGCCTACGACGACGGTGATCCCGTGCTGGTCATCGACCGGCTGGACATGCCGGCCGGCGCGATCATCGGCCTTGCCGGGCCCAACGGCTCCGGCAAGAGTACGCTGCTGAAGCTGATGGCCTTTGTGGAGCGGCCCACGTCGGGCCGGCTCCTTTACAGGGGCCGGCCCGCCGCGCCCTTTTCCGAATCGGTCCGCTTTCGGGTAAGCCTGCTCACCCAGGAGCCCTACCTGCTCAAGCGCCCGGTTTACGACAACGTGGCCTACGGCTTAAAGATCCGCGACGGCGCCTCGGCCAAAAATCAGCGCCGGCGGGTGGAAAGCGCCCTGCGCCGGGTGGGCCTGCCCCCCGCCGACTTCGCCCACCGGTCCTGGCGGGCACTTTCGGGGGGCGAGGCCCAGCGGGTGGCCCTTGCGGCCCGACTGGCGCTGGAGCCCGAGGCCCTGCTGCTGGACGAGCCCACCGCCAGCGTGGACGCGGCCAGCGCCCAGATGATCCGCGAGGCCGCCCTGGACTGCCGGCGCCGATCCGGAACCACCCTGGTCATCGTCAGCCACGACCGCCAATGGCTCTCGGAGGTGTGCGACCGGGTGATCCACCTGTACGACGGCCGGATCACCGGATCAGGCACCGACAACATCCTGTTCGGCCCCTGGACCCTGGATGAGGAAGGCGCCTGGGGAAAGCGCCTCCCAGACGGCCAGCGCATGCCGGCGCCGGCGCCG